>NZ_DAIPZF010000012.1:50688-86474 GCF_036782355.1 Cypionkella sp. | reverse complement strand
CCCGCAGGCCGCGCGGGCGGAGATTGATCGGTTGTTAAGCTCTGGCGACCTGTTTCGCTACACGGCTGCAGCAGGGGCGCCAGTGGCGCTTTTAGAGCAAGAGTTCGCAGCGCTTTTGGGCGCGCGTTATGCGCTGGCAGTGTCCTCCTGCTCAGCAGCTTTGTTTTTATCCTTGAAGGCGCTGGATTTGCCACGGGGCGCACGGGTTTTGATCCCGGGTTTTACCTTTGCGGCGGTACCTTCGGCGGTGGTGCATGCTGATTGCCTGCCGGTTTTGGTCGAGGTGGGCGAGAATTACCGCGTTGATATCGGTGATTTTGCCACCAAGCTTGAGGGGGCGGATGCGGTTTTGATCAGCCATATGCGCGGACATACCTCGGATATGGATGCGATCATGGCGCTATGTGAGGCGCGCGGCATTCCGGTGATCGAGGATGCGGCCCATAGTCTTGGCACCGAGTGGCATGGCCGCGCGATTGGCACGATTGGCAAGATCGGCTGTTTTTCCTTTCAATCTTACAAGTTGGTGAATGCAGGCGAAGGCGGCATCTTGATCACCGATGACCCTGAACTTGCCGCCCGCGCTGTGATCATGTCGGGGGCTTATGAGAGCAATTGGAAGAAGCATCCGGGCATGCAGAACAGCTTTATGCTGTGGCAGAACAAATTGCCGCTTTACAACATGCGGATGCAGAATCTTTCGGCGGCGGTGATCCGGCCGCAATTGCCCGAGGTGGCGCTGCGGGTGGCAAAGGGGCGTGCGGGCCATGATCGGGTGGCGGGGCAGCTGAACGGTTCGGCGCATCTGCGCGTGCCGCCTGCCCTGCCGCCCGAACAGCGCGCGCCTGATTCCATTCAGTTCAACCTCAGCGGTGATTGGAGCGATGCGCAAGCGCTGGCCTTTCAGGCCGAGGCGAAAAAGCGGCAGATCTCGGTGCAGGTTTTTGGTCTGTCAGAGGGCAATGCCCGCGCATTTTGGAACTGGGAATTCCTTGGCCCGGCCCCTGATCTGCCGCAAACCCGGGCAATGTTGATGCGGGCTTGCGATGTGCGCTTGCCCACCCGGCTGACCGAGGCCGAGTTGGATTATATCGCCCAAGGCCTGATTGAGGCGGCAGAGGTGGTGCGCGGATAAATCCTTTGGGCCTATGCATTTTTGCTCTTGCAAGGGCGGTGCTGCTCGCTTATCTCACGCCCATCCGATCGGTGCGGGCGTAGCTCAGGGGTAGAGCATAACCTTGCCAAGGTTAGGGTCGGGCGTTCGAATCGCCTCGCCCGCTCCATCGGATTAAGCAAAGGGCGCCCTCTGGGCGCCCTTTTGCATTGCCGCGCAAGCGCTTGATAAAAATAGTAACATTGCGCAAAAAACTCAGCATCTCCCCCTTGCACTGTCGCCGCTGGGCCAGTAAACCCACACCTACGGAGTGCGGGCGTAGCTCAGGGGTAGAGCATAACCTTGCCAAGGTTAGGGTCGGGCGTTCGAATCGCCTCGCCCGCTCCAGTATCAAATCGGCCGTCCTTCGGGGCGGCCGTTTGCATTTTCAAGCTGGCGCCAAGCTGGCTTTGTGTGTTTCCCCCCTTGCACCCCTCGCCGCTTTCCCCTATTCCCTCAAGACGTTGAGGCGGGTGGGCAGGCAGGCTATGCGCTGGATTGCAAATCCATGTAGATCGGTTCGATTCCGATACCCGCCTCCAATTTAACCTGCAATCACCTTAGCTTACCATGGCGCAAGCGGCATCAGACCTTGATCTGCGCGCTCACAGATCGCCGTGGCGATGGCCCTGCGCATCCAGCCACCAGCAGCGAATTTGATCACCATCGCGGCTTGGATCGGCGGCGTCGGCAAGCTCCTTATGGCACATAAGCCCTGCGATCTGCATTTGGCCCAGCGCGCCGTAGCCAAGCTTGGCAGTGATCACCTTATCAATGAGAAACGGGCTCAGCTCGTCTGCGCGTGCGCAAGACGGATCGGCGACGATGCAGGCCAGCCGGTCGCGCTTGGCGTCCTCTTCGGCCAAAAGCTGCGCCACCTCGGCGAGAAATGCGGCCTCAGTCGCGATATAGGCCTCAAGCGCTGGCAGTTTTGCCACCGCAGGTTTCTTCAGCTTGATCCGCCCCTCACGATAAAGTGCCAGCAACAGCCGCGCCCCGATCGGCGAGATCAGCTGCACAGGCCCGTCAAAAAACGCAACCTCGCGCTCCTCTGGCGTCAGCCGCAGCGTGGCACAGCGCCCATCCAAAGCCGCCCGCCGCAGCGCCGCCAAAGCTGGCGTGCGATGCACATTCGGGATCATCTCGATCACCGTCAGCGCCGGTTTCAGGCGCGCACGAATACTCCACAGCATGGCGATGTCTCCTTAGGTTTGCGGCAAAAATCGCCCGCACTCGGCCCGCCTGCCCCAAGCTACGTCAGTGCTGTGGGATCGGTGGTACGGGCGGTGGGACTCGAACCCACACGGGCACAAGGCCCAACAGATTTTAAGTCTGGTCTGTCTACCATTCCAGCACGCCCGCACAGCGCATCAGGCAGCAGGCGCTGCCCTGACCTTTCCCTAGCCTGTTCCTGCGGCCTAAACAATATCCTGCCTGCACGCCGCAACACTTTCGCCAAAGCGGCGGGGAAAACCCGCCTCGCCGCAGCGCAGCGATTGACACCGCCCCATTCCCTGCTTTTATGACCACCAGAGTTTGCGGAGGACGCACATGAAGAAAATCTACCCCACGGCTGCGGCGGCCCTCGATGGGCTGTTGTTTGACGATATGCTGATCGCGGCGGGCGGCTTTGGCCTTTGCGGCATCCCCGAACTGCTGATCGCCGCCATCCGCGACGCGGGCACCAAAGGTCTGACCGTGGCCTCGAACAATGCAGGCGTTGACGGCTTTGGCCTTGGCGTGCTGCTGGAAACCCGGCAGGTCAAGAAAATGATCTCGTCTTATGTCGGGGAAAACGCCGAATTCATGCGCCAATATCTCTCTGGCGAGCTCGAGCTGGAATTCAACCCCCAAGGCACGCTGGCCGAACGCATGCGCGCAGGCGGTGCCGGCATTCCCGGATTTTACACCAAAACCGGCGTCGGCACGGTGATCGCCGAGGGCAAAGAGGTGAAAACCTTCGACGGCCAGGACTATATCTTGGAACGCGGCATCGTCGCTGACCTCTCGATCGTCAAAGCCTGGAAGGCCGACCCTTCGGGCAACCTGGTGTTCCGCAAAACCGCGCGCAACTTCAACCCGCCTGCCGCCACCTGCGGCAAGGTCTGCGTCGCGGAAGTCGAAGAAATCGTGCCGCTTGGCGCGCTTGACCCCGACAGCATCCACCTGCCCGGCATCTATGTGCACCGCATCGTGCAAGGCGCACACGAAAAACGCATCGAGCAACGCACTGTGCGCAAACAGGAGTCCGTGTAATGTGGGACCGCAACCAAATGGCGGCCCGCGCCGCGCAAGAGCTGCAAGACGGCTGGTATGTCAACCTTGGCATCGGCATCCCGACGCTGGTGTCAAACTACATCCCCGAAGGCATCGAGGTCACCCTGCAATCGGAAAACGGCATGCTCGGCATGGGCCCCTTCCCGCTTGAAGGCGATGAGGACGCCGATCTGATCAACGCCGGCAAGCAAACCATCACCGAACTGCCGCAAACCGCCTTCTTTGATTCCGCGCAATCCTTCGCGATGATCCGCGGCGGCAAAATCGCAATGGCGATCTTGGGCGCGATGGAGGTGGCCGAAAACGGCGATCTGGCCAATTGGATGATCCCGGGCAAGCTCGTCAAAGGCATGGGCGGCGCGATGGATCTGGTCGCAGGCGTCGGCCGCGTGGTGGTGGTGATGGATCACACCTCGAAACACGGCGAAAGCAAGGTGCTGAAAGCCTGCACCCTGCCGCTCACCGGACGCGGCGTGGTTGACCGCATCATCACCAATCTCGGCGTGCTGGATGTCGTCGAAGGCGGGCTCAAAATCGTCGAATGCGCCGAAGGCGTCACCGAGGCAGAACTCCGCGCAGCCACCCTCGCCACCATCCTCAACTAACCCAGCCCCTCCCCCTTCATCTGTCTAAAAATATCCTCGGGGGGAGGGCTTTGGCCAAAGGCCAAGGCCCGTGGGGGGCAGACAGCCCCCCGCCACGCCTGACCTACTCCTCCACCGCAATCACCTTGAACACACAAGGGTCGCTCACCAATTCGGGCGGTGTCAAACATAGCCCCTGCGCCACCTGCCAAGCCGCCAGCACCTTGGGAACATAGTCGCGGGTCTCGGCAAAGGGCGGCACACCGTTGTTGGCTGCCACCGCCCCCTCGCCCGCATTATAGGCCGCCAACACCATCACCGGATCGCGATTAAAACTCTGCATCAGAAAATCCAGATAGGCCACACCGCCCTGGATATTCTGCACCGCATCCAGCGAATCGCGCACGCCAAAGCGCGCGGCGGTCGCGGGCATCAGTTGCATCAGCCCCTGCGCCCCGGCCTGGCTTTCTGCGGTGGTCTCACCAGCGCTTTCGATCCCGATCACCGCCAGCACCAGCGCTGGCGAGACCTGCGTGCCAATCGTCGCCTTTAAAATCTCGGTACCATAGCGCTGCGCCAGCGCTTGCATCTGCTGCAACCGCGGCGCGGCAACCTGCGCGCCCTCTGGGCCGCGTGCAAGCTGCGCCAGCGCAAGCTCAAACCGCCCCGAAACCTGATCCCGCTCGGGGGCCACAGCCTGCCAAAACCAATCATAGCGCGCCAAGGCCTTTGCGGGTGGCGCTGGCGCGACGGGCCCCAAGGCGGCCTGCGGGGTGCTGACGGGCTTTGATTGCGCACGCGACAGGGCTTGCAGCACACGGGCCTGCTCTGCCGGATCAATCTGCACGGTGATGCGCTTGCCCGCCGCGATCTCAGCAACCTTGATGCGTTTAAAGCCAAAGCCCGCGCCCAACGGCTCTTGGCCCTGCGCCCCAAGCGGCGCAAGGCTGAACAGAATCATCGTGGCCACCGCCAAACTGCCTCGCACCACCTTGGATGCCGCCTGTCTTGTTATCCTTGATGCGTTTTTCGCAGAGCGATGCGGAAATTTCTACGGAATTTGCCCCAGATTGCGGCAATTTCGCCCAAATCGGCGCAAAGGACACGCCGGAATTCAACGTCAAGGCCAGGTTAACCCAAAAATAACCTATATCCTTCAGGGTGTTATAAAATACTTAAGAATATATTGATTGTCCTTAAATTGTCCCGCGCAGGCCGAAGTCTGGCCACGTTTAGAGGTGCATATAGGGGCATACCGAACGGCAGCGACGAAACAGAGAGCGGCGCAGAACCAACCGGATCGGTATAGAAAAGCAAACCTTGGAAAGGGACTTATTATGATGACTTTGAAACTCCGCAAACTGTTCAAGAACTTCAAATCCGACGAGTCGGGCGCTGTGACGGTTGACTGGGTCGTTCTGACCGCAGCCATCGTTGGCCTTGGCATGGTTGTGATGAAAACCGTTGGCGGTGGCATCAGCACCCTGGGCGACACCGTGGTCACTGACTTGTCGGCGCGGTCCTCGGGCTATGAAGCTGCAAGCAAGTAAGCTTTGAACATCACCTGACACAGGTGCAGGCCGCATCCGGGACGGGATGCGGCCTTTTGCTTGCAAGGCTTTTGAGCGGCACCATTGCCAGAACAAAAGCTGTCGCGAAAACGCCTTAGCTGTGCCGCAATCGGGCCACCTTTTACGCGCAGTCTTCCAAAGCAGCCCCTTTGGGCAAGTCATGAGGACCAAATGGTGAACCCCATCAAAGTGTTTCAAGACGACGATAGCGGTGCCGTCACCGTCGATTGGGTCGTGCTTTCGGCAGCAGTGATCGGCATGGGACTGGTCGCGCTCAAGCCGATTGCCTTTAGCACCGAAAGCGCAACCAGCAAGGTTTCGACTGACGTCAGTTCGGTGCCCGTGGGCTTTGAAAATCAATAATCACGCCAAGCCGCCAGGCGGCAAGCTTTGCAAGAAAGGGTAGCAAATGCGGATGATCTTTGGGCTTGTGCTGGCCGTAGGGCTCGCTTTGGCGGGGGCCGCGGTCTATGTCGTACAAGGCTTTATCAACAAGAACCAATCAGCGATGCAGCAAGAACAGGCAATTCTTGCCAAGACAGGCGGGCTGGTCGAAATCTATGTCGCCAACAAGTCCAAGGACTATGGCGAGATGCTGACGCCCGATGATGTGCAGTTGATCTATTGGCCGAAAAATGCCATTCCAGACGGTGCTTTCTTTAAGAAATCAGAACTTTTTCCTGAGGATGCCGCCAATGCGAACCGCTTTGTGCAGCGCCAGATCGAAAAGTTTGAACCCCTGCTGGCGGTCAATATCACGGCGCCAGGCGAACAAGTGGGCCTGAACGGTTCGATCGCCAAGGGCGAACGCGCCTTTGCTATCGAAGTGAAGGCCGCTGACTTTTTGCAACCGGGCGACCGCGTCGATGTTTACTGGACAGGGTCGGTCTCTGGCAATTCCGGTGACATCACCCGCCTGATCGAAAGTCAGCTTCGAATCATCGCAGTTGATCACAACTCCAAGGCCAAACCGACCAGCGGCGAGATCCAGAACCGCACCGTCACCGTCGCCGTCAGCCCCGAACAGGTTGGCCGTCTGGTGCAAGCCCAAGCCACGGGGCGTCTGGTGATGTCACTGGTGGGGCATGGCGATGACACCGTTACCGGCCAGATTGATGTCACCACCGAAGGCATGTTGGGCATTGTTCCAGCCTTAACCGTCGCAGCCCCAATGGTGGTGCAGCCGCTTGCGAAAACCTGCTCGATCAAAACCCGAAAAGGCGCAGAAGTGATCGAAATGCCGATCCCCTGCACCAATTGACGCCGCAGCCGATAGTTGTGCGACCACAGCGGCTTGTGGTCGCCGGCACAAGGCCAGCAAAACTTTGCGCCATCAGACCGGACGCTTACATAAGCTTCGGTCTGCAACCATTTGATTATTGCAAAAAAAGATCAAATGTAGCATCTTAAGGATAGGAAAAGCGCAAAATGACTTCTCCAGACGCGTGATCGAAAAGGCAGGCTCCATGAGTATAGGACGCATCTTCGCGGTGGGATGTTTGGGCGTGGCCCTGGCATCGGCGTCGCTTTCGCTGGCGCAGGCGCAAACGCTGCGCGTGATGCAGGGCTCGACGCCGCAACCGCTTGAGGTGCCGCTGAACCGTGCCGTGGTGGTCGAAAGCGACACGGCCTTTGCAGAGCTTTCGATCGCAAACCCCGGTATTGCCGATATATCCACCCTGTCGGATAAGACGATCTACGTTCTGGGCAAGGCCCCCGGCCGCACCACGATGACGCTGCTTGGCGCTGATGGCAGGCTGATTTCAAACGTCGATGTCAGCGTCTCGCCCGATGTGGCCGAGTTCAAGGAACGTTTGCAGCAAATTCTGCCCGGCGAGCATATCGAAGTGCGCACCGCCAATGATGGCATTGTTCTGTCGGGCACGGTTTCTTCGGCGGCAAAGCTGGACCGCGCCTTGGATCTGGCCGCGCGCTATGCCCAAGACCGCGTCTCGAATCTGATGAGTGTCGGCGGCACGCAACAAGTGATGCTGAAGGTGCGCTTTGCCGAAATGCAGCGCTCGGTGTCGAAAAATCTCTCGGCCTCACTGGGGATCTCGGGCGGCTCGACCAGCGGGCTGATCGGCGGCACCGGCCAATTGGCGCAAACCTCGAACCTGACTGCGCTGCTCAATGGCGGCGCCTCCTCGACACTGACCTCGGCCAACCAAGCGAGTGGACGGATCTTATTGGGTGGTGGTGTCGGGGGGCTTGAATTTGGCGTTCTGCTGGAAGCGCTTGAAAGCAAAGGCTTTGTCCGCACGCTTGCCGAGCCCAATCTGACTGCGCTTTCAGGCCAAGAGGCCAAGTTTCTGGCAGGCGGCGAATATCCCATTCCGGTAACTCAAAGCTCTGGCGCGGTCAGCGTCGAATATAAGCCCTTTGGCGTCGAGCTGAACTTTACCCCCTTGGTGATTGAAGATGGCAATATCAATCTGACCATCAACGCCGCAGTGTCTTCGATCGACACCACCACCACCCTCACCACCGGCGGCGTCAGCGTCAACGCCTTCAAGCGCCGCGAAACCTCGACCACAGTCGAGATGCGCGACGGCGAAAGCTTTGCCATCGCGGGGCTGTTGCAAGATGATTTCACCGATCTGGCCAGCCAAGTGCCTTGGCTGGGTGATATTCCGGTGCTGGGGGCGCTGTTCCGCTCGGCTGATTACGCGCGCAAGCAATCCGAATTGGTAATCATTGTCACACCGCATCTGGTCACCCCCACCCGCGGCGAGGCTTTTGTGTTGCCGACCGACCGTGTCAAAATCCCCTCCGAGCGCGATCTGTTCCTGAACGGCCAAGTTGCGCGGCCTCAGAAAGGCGCTGCGGGCGAAGTCGCGCGGCAAGATTTCAGCGGCTCTTACGGCTATGTGATGGAATAGATGATGAAGTTGCGCCCCTTTGCTCTGATTGCGCTTACCTTTACCACGCTTGCCGGATGCTCTGCCGCCAGCTTTGACCGCGAGGCGGGCTATGAGGTGGATGAGGGCGGATTTGGCAATCCAAGCATGCTAAACAGCCAAATCATGTCCGGCCAGCGCAACTTATCACAACAGCTGGCGCAGCGCTTTGCCGCAGAGGTGCCAAATACCATTACCTTTGCCACGAATTCGGCCGAGCTTAGCGCCGAAGCCCGCGCCGTTCTGGCCCAACAGGCAAGCTGGATCCGTCAGTTCCCCGAAGTGCGCTTTCGCGTCTATGGCCATACCGATCTGGTCGGCTCTGCGCGCCAAAACCAAGCCTTGGGCCTGCGCCGCGCTCGCGCCGCTGTCAGCTATCTGACTGGCCTTGGCATCGGCTCGGCACGGCTTGAAGCGGTGGCCTCTTATGGGGAAAGCCATCCTCTGATCCAAACCACCGCCCCCGAAGCGCGCAACCGCCGCACGGTCACCGAAGTCACCGGCTTTGTGGCGCGCAGCCCCGACATCACCAGCGGCAAATTCGCAGCCGTTGTGATGCGCGAATATGTCGAAAGCGCGACTCGGGCGCATCCGAACAATTCCGAAACCACCTCGGCGCTGAAACCCGCAGGCGGCTAATCGAGCTAAAATCAAAGATTGACGCGATTTTAGCCCCAATCTCGCCACCTTCGTCAACGATCTTGCAGTCACAGGAAGCCAAGCGCTGCGGCCATGCAGTCGGCACCCTCGATGGCAAGATAGGAACGATGTGACGATGACAAACCTTGCAACTTTGCAGCCCGAGCCCGCGCCGATTTTGGCCTGCACGATCTCGCGGGATGTGCAGAATTTCGAGATGTTGATCGACGAAATGGAAGATGCGCTGGGGGAAAACTGGGGCGATCTTAGCTTTGATCACGCGTTGAGCTTTCTTGAGCAACCCGAGGCCGCGACGCTGCGCTTTGTCGCGCTTGCGGTGAATGCTGCCGACGAGACCGATCTAGCGCTGATTTCCGACATCCTGCGCTGTGCCAAATCCAAAGCAATCAGAGCGATTTTGGTTGTCGATCAATTGGGTCCGGTGGCTTTGCATCAGCTGTTGCGGCTGGGGGCCGAGGAATTCGTTCCCTATCCCTTGCCCCAAGGCATGTTGCAAGAGGTGATTGCGCGGTTGCAAAGCCCAGCCCCCGCGCCCAGCGCCGCCGCAGCCCCGGTTCATGCAGCCGCTCCCCCCCCGCCCGAAACCGGCGCCAGCTTTAAGGCCAAGGGCGACCGGAATGCGGTGGTTTTACCTGTTCACGGGCTGGCGGGGGGCTGCGGGGCCTCGAATTTCGCAGTTAATCTGGCTTGGGAGCTTGCCTGCGTCGAGCAGGCAGAGCCGCTGCGCGTCTGCCTGTTGGATCTTGATTTTCAATATGGTGCGGTTGCGACCTATCTGGATCTGCCACGCAAAGAGGCAGTGTTCGAGCTTTTGTCAGATATTGCGAACGCTGACAGCGACTCGCTGGTGGCCGCGATGCAGACCTTTAAAGATCGGCTGCATGTGCTGACCGCCCCTGCCGATATGCTGCCGCTTGATATTGTCAGCGCCGAGGACATCACCCGCCTTTTGGATATGGCGCGTGCCAATTTTGATTATGTCGTGATCGACATGCCCAAAACCATCGTCGCTTGGACCGAAACCGTGCTGGGGGCGGCGCATGTCTATTTTGCGCTGATGGACCTGGATCTGCGCTCGGCGCAAAACGTGCTACGGCTGAACCGCGCGCTGAAGGCCGAGGGGCTGGCACATGAAAAGCTGCGCTTTGTGCTGAACCGCGCGCCAAAATTCACCGATCTTTCTGGCAAATCACGCGTCAAACGCATGGCCGAAAGCCTGGATATCTCGATCGAAGCGCAGCTGCCCGATGGCGGCTCACAGATCAGTCAAGCCAATGACCACGGCCTGCCACTGGCTGAAACTGCCGCGAAGAACCCACTGCGCAAAGACATCGCAAAGCTGGCCAAAACGCTGGTTGATCTGAACAAAATCGCGGAACAGGCCAAGGCATAAGCGCACAAGCGCACAAGGGGGATTACGATGTTTTCGCGTTTCAAAAAGCCAGAACCACAGGGCGGCGCGCCTCATGGCGTTGTAATCAATGCCGCGGTTGCGGCTCAGACCGCGGCTTTGGTAGCGCCACAACCAAAACTTGACGCGACAGCGGCCAAGCCCGTCAGCGCCCCGGCACGCCCCACGGCCGAAGTCACCGCCGCAGACAAAGAGAAAAAGCGCAAAGAACGGCTGGGCCAGCTAAAGCAAGAGCTGCACAAGCGCCTGCTGGAAAATCTTAACCTTGCCGCGCTCGAGACCGCCTCTGAAGCCGAACTCAAGGCCGAAATCGCCGCAATCTCGGCCGAGGCCTTGGAAGAGCTTTCGGCGGTGCTGCCGCGTGAAGACCGCAATCTGTTGAACCAAGAGCTTTATGACGAAGTGATGGGGCTTGGCCCGCTGGAGCCTTTGCTAAAGGATGAGACGGTTAACGATATTCTTGTGAATGGCCCAAACCGGATTTTTGTTGAACGGGCGGGCAAGCTAACATTGACCGACATCACGTTTAAAGACGAACGCCATCTGCTTCGGATCATTGATAAAATCGTCTCGGCTGTCGGGCGGCGGGTGGACGAATCCAATCCCTATTGCGACGCGCGCCTGCAAGATGGCTCGCGGTTTAACTGTATGGTGCCGCCGGTGGCGGTGGATGGCAGTCTGGTCTCGATTCGTAAGTTCAAGAAAGAGAAACTGGGCATCCCTGATCTGGTGCGCTTTGGCGCTTTTACCGATGCGATGGCGCTTTATCTGCAAGCGGCGGTCTCGTGTCGGCTGAATGTCATCGTCTCGGGCGGCACCGGTTCGGGCAAGACCACGACGCTGAACGCACTGTCGTCCTTTATTGACAACACCGAGCGGGTTTTGACAATCGAAGACACCGCCGAACTTCAGCTGCAACAGATCCACGTTGGCCGGATGGAAAGCCGCCCTGCCAACGTCGAAGGTAAGGGGGCTGTCACCCAGCGCGACTGTCTGCGCAACGCGCTGCGGATGCGGCCTGATCGCATCATCGTGGGCGAAACCCGTGGCGAAGAGGTCATCGACATGCTGCAAGCGATGAACACCGGCCATGATGGCTCGATGACCACGATCCACGCCAACTCGGCGCGCGATGGCATCTCGCGGCTTGAAAACATGGTTGCTATGGCCGGGATCGAGATGCCGCTCAAGGCCGTGCGCTCGCAAATCGCCTCGGCGGTGAATTTGATCGTGCAGGCCTCGCGCTTGCAAGACGGCTCGCGCCGTATGGTCTCGATCACCGAAATCACCGGCATGGAGGGCGAGGTGATCTCGATGCAAGAGGTGTTTCGCTACGAACGCCTGGGCGTCGAGCCCAATGGCACAATCATCGGCCGCTTTAATGCCACCGGTGTGCGCTCGCATTACGCTGACCGCTTTCGGCAATGGGGCTATGATTTACCCGCCTCGATTTACGACCCCATTTTGTAAGGTTTATCATGACATTAGAAGCCGCTCCGCTGATCTACCTCCTGATCTTTGCCGCCGTGCCCATGCTGGTGGGCGCGCTTTATCTTGCGGTCTTTGGCAATTCCATCAACCTAAACAACCGCGTCAATCGTCGCTTGGCGCTCCTGGAAAAATCCAACAACAACCGCGCACAGGTGCTGGAACAACTGCGCAAAGAGATCAGCCAGCATATGAATTCGCGCGGCATCCCGCTGTATTCATTGCTGGCGACCAAGGCGCAAAAGGCCAATATTGCCTTTACCCCTCTGCAATTGGTGATGATTATGGCAGCCATCAGTGCGGCCAGCTTTGTTGGCTTTAGCATCGCCACCTCGGCTTCGGCGCCAATCTGTGCAGGGGTTGCGATCAGCCTTGGCGTGGGCGGCGTGTATTTCTGGGTTAATGGCAAAGCCAAAAAGCGCATCGCCTTGATGGAGGAGCAACTGCCCGATGCGGTCGAGCTGATGGTGCGCTCGCTGCGCGTCGGCCATCCGTTTTCCTCTGCAATCGGCATTGTCGCGAAAGAGGTATCCGATCCTTTGGGCACCGAATTTGGCCTGATTGCCGACGAGGCCGCCTATGGACGCGATATTGCCGAAAGCCTCAAAGCCTTTGCCGAGCGGATGGACAACCAGGATCTGCGGTTTCTGGCGGTGGCGGTGAACATCCAACAGACCGCCGGCGGCAATCTGGCAGAAATTCTGGAAGGTCTGGCCAAGGTAATCCGTGCGCGGTTTAAACTGTTTCGCCGCGTCAAAGCCATCACAGCCGAGGCGAAATGGTCTGGCGGCTTTCTTTCGGCCTTTCCGCTAGGGGCAGTTGTCACCATTAAAATGCTGAAACCCGACTATTACGATGCAGTGCAAGACAGCCCCTATTGGATACCGGCGCTGATCACTGTTGGGGTCTTTTTGGTGATCAACATGATCTTCATGCGGATCATGGTAGATATCAAAGTATGAGGCCGCTATGATGTTCTTGGGCACAGTTTCCGACAGCTTAACCACCTTGTTTGGCGATATGGGGCCGGTAATCGGACTTTTGGGGCTGGCAGTGCTGCTGATTGCAGGCTCGCTGCCGGTGTTGTTGAAAAAGCCGGTCGAGCCTTTTGACAAGATCAAAGCGCTGCGGCAATCGGCCGATAAAAAGCCGTTGGCGTTGGATCGCGCCAGTCTGCGCGCGGGCACCAAGGCTGATAAGCTAGAGAAATTCGCCAGCTTTCTCGAGCCGCAAAACGCCGAAGAGATGTCGGCGGCGCGGATGAAAATGGTGCGCGCAGGCTATCGTAACAAAAACGCTGTGCGCACCTTCCATTTTGCGCAGATGGTGCTGGGGGTCAGCTTTTTGCTGCTGGGACTGATCTATACACTGCTTGGCAATGGCGACGCCGCCCCCTCCACGCAATCCATGGTGATGACCACGCTGATTCCGGGTGCTGCGGGCTATTACCTGCCGATGTATTGGATCACCAAACGCGCGCAAGAACGGGAAAAGGAAATCGTCTCGGGCTTTCCTGACGCGTTGGATCTGATGCTGGTCTGTGTCGAGGCGGGGCAATCGCTGGATCAATCGGTCAATCGCATCGCCAAGGAAAGCCGCGCGGGCTATCCTGCCCTTGCCGATGAATTCGACATGGTCTCACAAGAGGTCAAGGCCGGCAAAGAACGCGCCAAAGTGCTGAAAGACATGTCGGATCGCGTCGGGATTCCGGATATTTCGTCTTTTGTCACCACGCTCATCCAATCAGCCACCTTCGGCACCTCGATGTCGGATGCGCTGCGGGTCTATTCTGCCGAAATGCGGGACAAGCGGGTGATGCGCGCCGAAGAATTGGCCAACAAACTGCCCGCCAAACTGACCCTTGGCACTATGTTGTTTACCTTGCCGCCGCTGCTGATTATCCTGATCGGGCCCGCAGTGGCAGGTATTTCAGCGAGTTTCAACGGGGGGGGCTAAGTGATCGCACCACAGGCACTGGCTTGGGCCGTGATGATGCTTTCGGCCCTGACAGCCTGCCAAAGCAGCCAAGGCCTAGGGGCCTCGGACGTCGAGCGCAACACGGCCTACGGCACCAATGGGCGGGCCAAAGCGGTCGATGGGCTTTTGGTGGGCCACCGTCTGATGGCTGCGGGGGAATATGACCTGGCGCTACGCGCCTATCTGCGCGCCGCCGCCGAACAGGGCATGAGCGCAGATGTGCTGGCCTCGATTGGCACCGCTGATCTGCATCTGGGTCGGCTGGGTCAAGCCGAGCAGATCTTGCGGCGCGCCGTCGAAGCCGATCAAACTCTGGTGCCCGCGCTGAACAATCTGGGCGTGGTGCGGATGGAGCAGGGGCAGATCGGCGAGGCAAGGGTGCTGTTTCAACGCGCCTTCGCGCTCGACAGTGGCGAAACAGACTCGATCCGCGAAAATCTGAAGCGTGCTATCGCCCAAAGCGAGGCCGAGGTCTATACTTCGGGCAATTTGAAAAAGCCCGTAATGAAACTCGTTAGGCGAGGGCAAGGTACTTACGTCCTGCTCTCGCAATTATAACACCCGAGCAGCAACGCCAAAGGACGCAAAATGCGCCAGATCCCCTTCCTTGCCCCCTGCCTGTGCGGCGCCTTGGCGCTTGCCGGATGTGTCGGGGCAAACAGCGACGCAAAATCCAAAGCCGCCCTGCATTCGGTGAATTTGATCGACGACTCCAACCTGTCAGAGATCATGCTGACCGTTGGCGATCCCTCCGAGGCCGTCGCCTATTTCAGCAAAGCCGCCGCCGAAAACCCAAGCCGAATCGACCTCAAACGCGGTTTGGCAAAATCGCTGGTGCGCGCGGGCAAAGCCGATCAGGCGATTGCGGTTTGGGCGGCGATCATCGCCTCGCCCGAAGGCAGCAATGAAGACCGCGTCAACCTTGCCGATGCCCAGATCCGCATCAACAATTGGGCGGCAGCAGAGGCCAGCCTGAACAGCGTGCCGCCCACCTTTGAAACCTTCGAGCGCTATCGCCTTGAAGCCATGGTTGCGGATTCGAAAAAGAACTGGAAGAAGGCCGACAGCTTTTATGAAATCGCCGCGGGGCTGACCACAAAGCCCTCGGGCGTCTATAACAACTGGGGCTTCTCCAAGCTGACGCGTGGCGACAATGCCGGGGCCGAGCGCTTGTTCTTGCAGGCCCTGACCTATGAGCCGCAGCTGTTCACCGCGAAAAACAACCTCGTCCTTGCCCGCGCGGGCCAACATAAATACGATATGCCCGTGGTCAACATGACCCAACAAGAACGCGCGCAGCTGCTTTATACCGCCGGTCTTGCTGCGGTCAAACAGGGCGATGTCAGCGTTGGCAAAGACCTGTTGCGCTCGGCCGTCGATACCGCCCCCAGCTATTTCGAGGCCGCCGAGCGCAGTCTCACCGCCTTGGGAGGCTAATTCAGATGATCAGCCCACTTGCCGCCGCAGCCCTGCTGCCCTTTGCGCTTTTCATCGGCTTTTGGGTCTCGTTCAGCGACCTGAAATTTATGCGCATCCCCAATCAAGCCTCGCTGGTGATGCTGGCAGTCTGGCTGCTGGTCGGGCTGCTGGTGGTGCCGTTCAAGCTTTGGGCGCTGGGGCTTGGCCTTGGCGTTGCGGTGCTGGTGGTGACTTTTGTGATGAATGCAGCCGGGCTGATCGGCGGCGGCGATGCAAAATTTGCCGCAGCCATGGCACCCGCCTTTATCCATGCCGATCTGGCGCGACTGTCGATGATCTATGTTGCCTGCTCGCTTGGCGCTTTTGCCGCCCACCGCCTGCTCAAAGCCATCCCGCCGTTTCGCAAGGCAACCCCCGATTGGAAAAGCTGGACCCATCCGGGCTTTCCCTTTGGCACCACGCTTTCGGCGACACTTATCTTCTATCTTTTGGCCCTAGTCTTGCCGCTTTTCTAGAGTTTCTTACGGCTCTGCCTCATCGCTTGTGATGGGGCAATCCGCATAAGAGGCCACAAGATGACCCTGCACACTCCCCTTGGGGTTCAAGCCCCGTCGCAACCGCGCAGCCTGTCCGAGACCGGCATTGCTCCGGTGATGATGCACAACATCCTGCTGAAAACCATGTTCCGGATGAACCTCGATCTGGTCAGCGACCTTGCCCGTGCCATCGCCTTGCCCGTGAACCTGACACAAGAGCTGATCGACGCCGCCCGAGGCCAACGTCTGATCGAAGCCAAGGGCACGCTGAACGCCAGCGCCACCACTGTCGAGATGGGCTATCAGCTGACCGAAGCCGGCAAAGACCGCGCGCTCGACGCGCTGGCGCAATCAGAATATTATGGTGCCTTGCCGGTGCCGCTTGCGGCCTATGCAGCACAAATGCAGCGCCAATCGGTGCGCGATATCAAACTCACACGGGCGCAATTGCTGCAAAGCATGGGCCATCTGATCCTGCCCCCCGATCTGATCGCCAACCTCGGCCCCGCTGTCACCTCTGGCCGCTCGGTGCTGATGTATGGCCCACCCGGCAATGGCAAATCCTCAATATCCAACGGCATTCGCGCCGCTTTGGGCGATAAGATCTACATCCCCCGCGCCCTCGACTACGCCGGCCAAGTCATCACGGTTTACGATCCCATCGTGCATTCACGCGCAGAAACCTCGGTCGACGACCCCAATGCCCTGCGCCGCAGTGGCAACCGCTACGACAACCGCTATGTGCTTTGCGATCGCCCCTCAGTGATCACCGGCGGCGAGCTGACCCTTGATATGCTCGATCTGAAATACAACCCGATCGCGCGCACCTACCAGGCCCCTTTACAGCTCAAAGCCTCTGGCGGCATTTTCATCGTCGACGACCTTGGCCGCCAAGCCGAGCCACCGCAAAAGCTGATCAACCGCTGGATCGTGCCGCTCGAGGAATCCCGCGACATCCTTGCCTTGCAATCGGGCGAGAAATTCACCGTCCCCTTCGACACATTGGTGATCTTCTCCACCAACTACCACCCCAATGAAATCTTCGACGGAGCGGCGCTGCGCCGGATCTTCTTCAAAATCAAAATCGACGGACCCAACCAAGAAATGTTCCTGAAAATCTTCGCCATGGTCGCCAAGAAAAAGGGCATGGCGCTGGATGAGGCAGCGCTTTTGCACCTGCTCAAAAACAAATATCCCACCATCCAAAACACTTTCGCCAACTATCAGCCGACCTTCCTGATCGATCAGATGATCGCAGTCTGCGATTTCGAGGGTCTGCCCTATCACATGAGCCCCGAGCTGATCGACCGCGCTTGGAACAATTTGTTTGTCAAACAAGAACATATCGCCAAATAGCCCCAAAGACCGCGTCTGCGCGCGCCTTTCATCTGTCCTAAAATATCCCGGGGGAGGGGCGCAAAGCGCCCCGGGGGCAGAGCCCCCTTCTTCCCCTCACAGCGACAAAGCCCTGTTCTTGTTTAAACAGCAGCCTCACCCAAAGCGCAAAACCCCCAGCTCCGTCACCATCGCATCCAAGCGCTGGTCATAGCTGTCAATCGGCACCTCGCCCAATTGCTGCGCTGCAAAGCCAAAGCCCACCGCCACAGCCCCCCGCCGCGCCCGCAGGCCCTCAAGACTGCGGTCATAAAACCCGCCGCCATAGCCCAGACGGTAGCCGCGCGCGTCAAATCCAACCAAGGGCACGATCAAAACCTCGGGCTCAATCCAGGCCCCCTCGGCGGGGATCTGCGCGCCAAATTCGCCCACCACCATCTCGCAGCCCGGCGTCCATTGCCGAAACCGCAAGGCCTGCCCCGCGCCCACAATCACCGGCACGCAGACCGGGCCTTGATGCGCCCGCATTGCCTCGATCGGGTCGGCCTCGGTCCGCATCGCCATATATCCGGCCAAAGCCAAACCGCGGTAAGGCGCCAGATAATCGGCCAAAAGTGCTCCCGCCTGCCCCTGCCCCGCCGCAAAGGCCAGTTTGCGCGCGGCAAAGGCCAGCTTGCGCGCCGCAGCCTTTTGCGCGTCCAAATCCAAAGCCGCCGCACTCATAGCAAAACCTTCGAGGCCAGCCCCAAAAAGGCGAAAAACGCCACCACATCGGTGACCGTGGTGACAAAAGGCCCCGAGGCAAGCGCCGGATCAATCTCAAACCGCTCCAGCGCCATCGGGATCAAAATCCCCCCCATGGCGGCGGCCACCAGCGTGAACATCATCGCAAGCCCGATCACCAGCGCCAGCATCGGCACGCCAAACCAAAGCCCCGCCACCCCCGCCAGCACCAGCCCGAACACCAGACCATTCAGCGCACCCACCAGCACCTCGCGGCGCACCACGCGGCCTGCGTTCTGCGCCGTCAAGTCCCGCGTCGCCAAGGCCCGCACCGCCACCGTCATCGACTGGGTGCCGGCATTGCCCCCCATCGAAGCGACAATCGGCATCAGCACCGCCAGCGCCACCATCTTATTGATATCGGCCGCAAACAACGAAATCACCCCCGAGGCCAAAATCGCCGTCAGCAGATTGACAAACAACCAAACCGCCCTGCCCTTTGCGGCCTCCCAAACCGTATCCGACAGGCTGGATTCGTCGTTCACACCGGCCAGACGCAGCATGTCAGCCTCGTGTTCCTCGTCCAGCACATTCATTGCGTCATCAATGGTGATCACCCCCACCAACCGGCCGCCATCATCGACCACGGGGGCGGAAATCAGGTGGTATTGGTTGAACAGATAGGCGACATCTTCCTCGGCTTCGGTCGCAGGCACGGTGCGAAAGGTGTCTTCCAAAATCGCGCGCAAGCCCACCACGCGCCGGCTCGACAGCAAGCGGCCAAGCGTCACATAACCAACCGGCTTCATCCGCGGATCAACCAAAATCACATGGTAAAACTGATCGGGCAGGCTCTCAGCCTCGCGCAGAAAATCAATGGTTTCGCCCACACTCCAATGCTCGGGTGCCACAACCACTTCGCGCTGCATCAGACGGCCTGCGCTGTATTCAGGGTAAGACAGCGCCTGCTGCACCGCCACCCGGTCAGCCAATTCCAGCGCGCCCAGAATCAGATCCTGCGCGGGCCGCTCCAGATCTTCCAGAATATCGACGACATCATCGGTATCCAATTCGCGCATGGCCTCGGCCACCACCTCGCGCGGCAGCGAGGCGATCACCTCTTCACGGATCGACTCGTCAATCTCGGATAGGATCTCGCCGTCGATCTGACCCGACCAAAGTTGCAACAGCGCGCGACGATCAGACCCACCGATTTGCTCCAAAAGGTCAGCAATATCAGCGGCATGCAAAGGCTCCATCAGCTCGGTCACCCGATCTGCTTGGCCTGCTTCCACAGCCTGAAGAATGGCGCCCACGCGATCTGCGTGCACCTTATCTTCGTCCATCACTGCCATCTCGTCGCTCATCACACCCCCAAGCCGCCTTCGATCCGCTCCTTATCAGCAGGTTCAAAACGCTTTATTGAGCCAACCTTATCGAAAGCTGTTTCTGACAAACAGGGGCAATGGGAAATTTACCCTCAGCCCAGAACGCTTTAGTGTAAGCGAAACAGAAAACAGGAGCGTCAGATGAGCGACATTTTGCTAGGCCAAGTGCTGTCGTTTGACGCAGACCCCTTCACCGCAGGGCTGCAAGCCGCACGCCATGAAACCCGTGGCGCTGTGGTGGTGGAAAACGGCAAGATCCTTGCCCATGGCCCAGCGGATGCTTTGCGTGCAGCCCACCCCACCGCAAGGGTGACAGATTACGGCAAATGCCTGATTTCAGCGGGCTTCATCGACGCCCATGTGCATTATCCACAAACCGCCATCATCGCCTCTTGGGGCAAACGGCTGATTGATTGGCTCAACAGCTATACCTTCCCCGAAGAGATGCGCTTTGCCGATCCCGCCTATGCGGCCCAGATTTCAAACCGCTATCTCGATCTGGCGCTGGCGCATGGCACCACCTCGATGTGCAGCTACGCCACCATCCACCCGCAAAGCGTCGAGGCCTTCTTTACCGCCGCCTCTGCCCGCGGGCTGCGCGCCTATGCCGGCAAAACCTGCATGGACCGCAACGCCCCCGCAGGCCTGCAAGACAGCGCGCAATCGGCCTATGACGACAGCAAAGCGCTGTTGCAGCGCTGGCATGGCGCGGGCAGACTGTCTTATGTGATCACGCCGCGGTTTTCGCCAACCTCCAGCCCCGATCAACTGGCTGCCCTCGGCGCGCTTTGGGCAGAACACCCCGATTGCCTGATGCAAACCCATCTCAGCGAGCAGATCGACGAAATCGCCTGGGTGCGCGAGCTTTATCCCGCGGCGCGCGATTACCTTGACACCTACGAGGCACATGGCCTCTTGGGCTCGCGCGGGGTCTATGGCCATGCCATCCACCTGACAGAGCGCGAAAAACACCGCCTGCGCGAAGTGGATGCAAGCCTGGTGCATTGCCCAACCTCAAACACCTTCATCGGATCTGGCCTGTTTGATATCACCCTCGCGCGAGACATCCGCGTCGGCCTTGCCACCGACACCGGCGGCGGCTCGTCATTCTCGATGCTGCGCACCATGGCTGCGGCTTACGAGGTGGCACAGCTGCGTGGCAAAGCCCTGCATCCGGCCGAACTTTGGTGGCTTGCCACCGCAGGCTCAGCACGCGCGCTGCATGCCCAAGACCATATCGGCAATATATCCAAAGGAATTGAGGCCGACCTCATCATCCTCGATCTCGCCTCAACCCCCGCCATTGCCCAGGCCAGCGCGCGCGCCGAAGACATCTGGCAAGCGCTGTTCCCCACCATCATGCTCGGCGACGACCGCGCCATCCGCGCCACATGGATCGGCGGCAAACCCAGCCCATAGCCCCGCCCCTCGGGGCATCGAGCCCCTCGCTGCGGGTTTGCCCGCGGCGCGGCCAAACAGGCGCCTCTCCTGCCGCTTTCATCTTGGCCCAAATATCCCCGCCGGAGGCTCCACCGCCCCCCCGGGCACGCAAGCCCGCAAAATCAGCCGGAATGCTTAATCCGCCAATTCCCAGCCATCGGGATAAAACTCAAACGGCAGCACACATTCCGTGGCCAACCGCTCCCATTGCCAAACCGTTTCTGCCTCAATCGCAATCGGCCCGATCCGCGCTTCCAAGACATCGCCAGCATGGGTGGTGCGAAACCCCTTGGCCCGCAGCGCCTTTTCGGCCGCAGCCCAATTGGTTTCCACCTCTTCGGCAATGAATTCAAACACCACCACCGAGGTTTTTGGCAGCTTTACCCCGCGCCCAACCTTGGCAAAGGTCTCGAAAGTATCCGCCCGCTGTTCGCGAAAGTCATGCATCCCACATCATCCTTTTCTTGGCGACCCTGCCGCCTGCCCTTGCGATCCGCCGTCCCTCCCCCTATCTGGGGGCGAGGAAGGGCTGTCAATGCTGCACTTTCAGCCCATAACCGCCGCGCGAATCAAACCGGCCGCTTGATCTTATTGCGTCCCGCTTGTATCCCACGCCATCCCGAATAGAATAGGGGTCAAAGGCCAATGCTTGGCCCCTCAACCGGAGTTCGCCATGTCCTGGACCGACGAGCGTGTCGAAACGCTCAAGAAAATGTGGGCCGAGGGCCAGTCTGCCAGCCAGATCGCCAAGGAATTGGGCGGGGTCACCCGCAATGCGGTGATCGGCAAAGTGCATAGACTGGGCCTGTCCAACCGCGTCGCCGCTGGCGAAGATGCAGCCGAAGCAGCCCCCGTGGCCGCAGCCGCCGCACCCCCAGCCCCCCGCGCAGAACCTGCCGCGCGCGCAGAGCCTGCCCCGCGTCCGACCCCGGTCGAACGTCCGGTGGCGGCCGAACGCCCCGCGCCTGCACCTGCGCCTGCCGCAGCCCCCGCAGCCTCTACCGCCGTGGTGCTGCCGATTCCGATGCGCAAGGCGATCATCCCCGCCGGCCAGCCACTGCCACCACAACCTTCGGCCAATGAAATCTCGCCCGAGGCTCTGGCTTCGGTGCGCGAGGTCGAAAAGCACGCCAAAAAACTTTCATTGATGGAGCTGACCGAGCGCACCTGCAAATGGCCGATCGGCGATCCTGCGACGGAAGACTTCTGGTTCTGCGGCCTGCCCTCGCAACCGGGCAAGCCCTATTGCGACGCCCATGTTGGCGTGGCCTTCCAGCCGATGAGTGCGCGCCGCGACCGCCGTCGCTAGGGCGGCTTGGCTTGCACATTCCAAGGCGCGCCCCTCGGGACGCGCCTTTTTCACATGCCAAACTCCGCACGCAGCCCTCAGGCACGGCCAAGGGTTTAAAACCGCAAGCCAATATTTGCCCGTAGGGTCTGAACACTGGGGTTAAACGCGCAAGACCAGGCGCTATGTGCTGATCTTGTTTGGCCTTGATTGGAAAAACAGGAGCGTATTTTGGGGCGCCATCCGTTAAACCCGACCGTGAATTACAAAAATTCATTTGCATTCCGCTTACGACATATAAAGTTGCCAGCTCTGGGCACTGTAATTTTAAAATATCGCGTCGCAGCACAGACAATCCAATGCTAAGAACTCTGCTTTGTTGCAGCCTCAGTAAGGTCGTTTCTTTGACCGAGCGGCCCCTGCAAAGGCCCTACCGCCCTAATCTGCATCAGGGCACGCGGGCGATTGCGGGTCTAGGCTTGAGCAGCAAAGAAGGAGAGCGACATGCAAGGTTTTGTTGCGCCACTGGAAAAGCTGGCAAAAGACAATGATGACTTTCGGCGGGTGCTGTTCACCTCGGGCCAGATGCAGCTGGTGCTTATGTCTTTGAAATCAGGCGAGGCAATCGGCTCCGAGATTGACTCGGCCCACGACCAGTTCTTTCGCATCGAAAAAGGCAAAGGCCAGATAAAAATTGGCAAGGCCAAGATTTTGGTCAGCGCCGGCGATGCCATTGTGGTGCCCGCCGGTCTGCGCCACAATCTTACCAATATTGGGAAAAAACGCCTCTGCCTTTACACGATCTATGCCCCACCCAACCACGCAAAGCCACTGATGGATGCACGCACATCAGCAGGCCCCGCTGAGGAAGGGCGCAAAGAAATGATCAACGAAGGCTCTCCGGTGCAGGCGCCTTAGGGCCCCGCCTGACAGGTCGATGTCCCAATTAGAAAAAAATATCGTCCAATTCCGGCAGCTTAGCCGGAGCTGGCACCGACAGCGGCCGCCCCAGCAGTAGGTCGTGGGTGTCACGTTCGGCTTGAATGGTGTAGCTGTCATAGATGGCTTGCATGTCCGGCCAGCTGACCGGAGTGGCGATCCCCGCAGCAAGGCGGCTGCCAAAGGCCCGCAACTCTTGTACAATTTGCGTCAGATTTTGCGCAGTTTGCTGGCACTCTTTCACCATCACCTGCAAATGGCCGATCAAAGCAGAGACAGCCTCTAGCGTGCCCGCAAGGCTTTGACCGCGCGCTTCACTTTGGGTCAACTCGGTCTGGCACAGATCAAAGGCGGCGCCGAACCGTTCGACGCAATCGACCAACCGATCCAACATGGCGACGTCTTGCACCTCGGCAACCTTGGTCAGTGCCGCAGAGGATTGCCGCAGCAGATCTCGACAGGCGCGCGCGCCCTCCATCACCGCACCAGACAAAAACGCCATCGCGGCGCGGGCTTTTTCTTCGCGGGCCGCCCGCACACGCGCATTGATCGCGGCAAGATCCATCACACCGCTCAGGCCAACCAATGCCTCAAAGCTATGATTACACTGGCTGATTTCTGCAAGTACCAAGCGCGAAGAGGTCACAGCAGTTGAAATCCCCGGCAGCGCCTGCTCCCGCGAAGTCAGGATCGCGGCAAATAGGTTTTGCAGCGCGGCATTTCCCTGCGACCCCATCTGGCTTTGGGCGGCAAAATCCCTGGTAAACTGCCCCATATTGGCCGACTGCCGCTGAAGTGCCGATAAAATCTCGTGCACCGTCTCCTCGCCTTGCTGCGCCAAAGCCTCAAGCTGGCGCGCGGCCAACAGGCGCACCGCAGGGCCAAGCTCTGCCTCAAAGGCCAGCATCCGGGCGATATGATCCAGCCATTGGGCAAAGAAATCAGAGTATTGAAAGCCGCGCACCAGAGCTTTGGTTTGCTCCTGACTTTGGCTTAGAAAGCGGTTTCCGATCTCCTCCAGCGCATGGCGCGACTGTACAATCTGACGAAAGGTCGCTTGCGATGCCCGCTCATGCGCGGCGAGTGTGTCGCGCGCCTGCTCCATCACGCCCAACCCTGCGCGCGCCGAGACCACGGCGGCATCGACCGCCTCATCCACCGTGGCCATGCGAAATTGCAGCATGCCGACGGCCTCGCGAATCTGCTCAGGCACCGCGCGCAGCTCTTCGATAAACCCCTGCATATCGGTCGTACTGGCGCTGGCATTGATCGCAGTCAGCGAGGCCACGACCCGAAACTGGACGCCAATCTTGTGAAAATCAACCAGATCGCGGCGTATTTTGATCGAGTTTTCGCTGACCTCGCCAGCCTCGGTGCGGGCAAGCCAATGGTCCAGAAACTGACACAGCTCTGCGATAACGCCGCCCAAAGTTTGCAGCCTTTCCAAAGCGCTATCAGCCGCATTCAGCTCCAGCATCCTGCGGCAAAGTTGCGACAGCTGTTCTGTCTCTGAAGACAGCGTCGAGATGCTGTTCGAAAACGCCGCCATCGCATCGACGCCCGCTGACTGCATGCGGAAGGCTTCGTCTTGCCACATCACTGTTCATTCCACCCGTTCTGCAAAAACAAGCCCCCGCAGGCATCAGCCTTTTATATCCTCCGCCCAAACTGCCCGAATTTCTTGAATGGAAGGTTAATGCGGACTCTAAAAAATTTTAGCGAAAATGCAGGGAATTCAGAGGGATCAGATTAACCACTTGGGAAGAATCTGCGGCTAGATCTTGGAAAGACAGCCGAGTTTGTGACCAAGAGGAGGGTAGATTTTGCCACCCCAGCCGACCTTAGATATTCCAGCGGATCTGGAGCCGCAGCAGGCAAAAGAGGCCTGTGCGAGCTTTGCGCGCAGGCTCGCAGAAAGGCTGCCGCTTCAGATCGAATTTGACGCGGAAAACCCAAATGTTTTCGCGCTGCAAATCGCACTTTCCTGCAAACGCAGTCTGGAGGCTGAGAGCTGCTTCCTCGGCTTTGGTCCAAAGGCTTTAAGCGCTTTGGGCACAGCCCTGCGTACTTAATTTCTAAAAAGGTGGCCCAGTGATGGCAAAAACCATTTTGACGATAGACGACAGCAAGGCGATCCGAGACATGGTCGGGCTGACCCTGCGAGGCGCTGGCTACCGAGTGATCGAAGCGGCAAATGGGGCGGAGGGCATCACCCAATTGCAGGCAGAAACCGTCGCGCTGGTGATCGTCGATCTGAACATGCCGGTGATGAATGGCATTGATTTTATTCGCAACGCACGGCGCGACCCCAAGGGGATTGGCGTGCCGATTGTGATGCTGACCACCGAAACCAAGGCCGAGCTGAAGGCAGAGGGCAAGGCCGCAGGTGCAACGGGCTGGCTGAACAAACCTTTTGACGCCGACATGCTTTTGGCTGTCACCAAGAAATTGGCGGGCTAAGCCATGGTAGATCTTAGCCCAGCTGTAACTGCCTATGTGCAGGAATCGCGCGATATTCTAGAGGGGCTGGAAGAGGCCCTGCTGGATCTGGAAAAGCGCCCCGATCCCGAAACCGTCGATGCCGTCTTTCGCAGTCTGCATACGCTCAAAGGTGGCGGTGCGATGTTCGGATTTCGCTTGATGGCAGGGTTTATCCATCATTTCGAAGATGCCTTTGACCGCGTCAGATCCGGCGATCTGGCGATCAGTCCAAAGCTGATCAATGTGGTGCTAAAGGCCCGCGATCAGATGATGGCGATGCTCGATTGCGGTGGTGATGGCCCCGAGACCGCTGCGCTGGTGACCTCAGCGCCCCTCGTGGCGCTCCTGACCGAACTGGACGCCGCGTTAGACAATGGTGTGCCGCTGACCCCGCTGGTTGCCGCCACACGGCTTTGGCATATCAGTTTTCGTCCTGCCGCGACTGCTTTGCAAAACGGCATGCGGCCAGATCGGCTGATCGAAGAGCTTGTGGCGCTCGGTCAGGCCGTGGTGACGATCAATGCAGAGGACGTCCCGCCGCTTGACAGCTTTGACCCCTCCGTCAGCTATCTTGCCTGGCAGGTGGCCCTGACAACGGCGCAGCCACGTTCGGCGCTTGAAGCCGTGTTCATCTTTGCCGATGATGCAGATCTCGACATTCACGAGGTTGAAGGCGAAGCCTCTGGCAGCCCTCAGCCCGATCAGCGCGAAGACAAGCCAACCGAAACCGCCGCAGCGCCCCCGCAAAAGCATGACACCGCAGGCGACAGTGTGCGGGTCTCCTCGGCTAAACTTGACGAAATCCTCGATCAATTGGGCGAATTGGTAATAGCACAGGCGCGTCTGCGTCAGATTTCCAACAGCATCGACGAACCCGCACTTGAAGGCTTGGTCGAGGAGGTGGAACGCCTTGTCACCGGCCTGCGCGATGCAACACTTTCCGTGCGCATGCTGCCGATCGAAATGGTATTTGGTAAATTTCGCCGCGTTGTCCGCGATTTATCCGCCGAACTTGGCAAAGAGATAGAACTGGAAACGCAGGGCGGCGATACCGAAATCGACAAGAATGTGTTGGATCGACTGAGCGAGCCGCTGGTGCATATGATCCGCAATTCGATCGACCATGGCATCGAACTCCCCCAAGAGCGCAGCGCCAGCGGCAAACCCGCCAAGGGGCGCCTCAGGCTTTCAGCGCGCCAAGAGGCCGGCGAGATTTTGATTTCGATCGAGGATGACGGCAAGGGTCTTGATGCTGAAGCCATCCGCAAGAAGGCGGTTGACCGCGGTTTGATCAGCACCGAAGACGAGATCAGCACCGCCGAACTTCACAAACTTATCTTCGCACCCGGCTTTTCCACCGCTGCCACAGTGTCTTCGGTTTCGGGACGCGGTGTGGGCATGGACGCTGTCCTGACCACGGTTTCTGCCCTACGCGGCTCGGTTGACGTCAAATCCTACCCCGGCCAAGGCACCCGCGTAACCCTACGCCTGCCGTTGACGCTGGCCATCATCGACGGGCTTTTGGTGCGGGTGGGCGCGGCAAGCTACGTCATCCCGCTCGCCTCGGTCGAGGAATGTGTCGAATTCGACAGTATCGAACACGGTCGAGAAAGCGGTCGAACCATGCTGCAAATCCGCGAACATCTGGTGCCCTTCATTGATCTGATTGACGCTTTCGACGACCTGCCCGGCCATGAACAACGCCGCCGCGTGGTGATCGTGAAGGCGGAAGGTGTGCGGGTTGGTTTGGTGGTTGACGATATTCTTGGACAAAATCAAACCGTTATCAAATCACTTGGCCCCTATCACGGCGGGCTCGAAGGTTTTGCCGGTGCGACCATCTTGGGCAATGGCTCGGTTGCGCTGATCGCCGATGTTGGGCTCTTGGCGCGGCGGGCTTGGGCCGCACAAGAGCATCTGCGCAATGCCGCATAAAAAGGGCGACCCGATGGATATGCAACAGACGTTCCGCACACAAAGCCCACAGATCGCCGCGACCAGCGAAACCGCCGAGATGGCGCTTATCATGCGGCTCTCGGGAGAGGCCTTTGGCCTTCCCGTGCCCATGGTGAATGAGATCATAGATCCGATCCAGATCACACGCGTTCCTAATGCCTCGGCCTTCGCGCCCGGTCTGATCAATGTGCGCGGCGCCGTGGTGCCGCTGCTTGACCTGCGCCACCGCCTGCGGATGGCGCCCGCCGCACCGGGCGCCACTGCGCGTATTGTCGTTGTTGAGACCACGATCAAGGACACGCCAACCCGCCTCGCCTTTTTGGCGGATGCGGTGGAAGAGGTCATCGACGTTGAGCTTGGCAAACTGGAACCGGTGCCCAAACTCGGAGCGCCCTGGCCCGACACCTATGTGCTGGGTGTCCTGCGCCACACCAAAGGTCTGGTTGTCTTGTTGAACGCCAGCACCCTCTTCCAACCCGAACCCTCGCCCACGGCCAATGCGTGACCCCAGAAGGGCGAAAGAAGGATTTTACCCATGCGTCTAAGTATCAAAACCAAACTCGGAGCCACATTTTTCGTGGTCCTCGCCATGCTGACGGGCCTCTCTTGGCTGGCTGTAAACGCGATGTCAGCTTCCAATGACACCATCGCCTATCTGGTCAACAACCGCGCCGAACAGGTGCTGCAATCTGGCAAGGCCCAGCGCAATATGTTACAAATTGATGTGCTTTTGGCAAAGCATCTTGCGGCAACAGATGGCGTCGAGAAGAAGACCTACGAAGACCAGATCAGAACCCTAAACGCTGAAACAGAGCAATCGCTTCTGGCGATCTCGAAACTGGCGAAGGAAGAGACTATCCCGAAAGTTGAGGCTATCAAGGCAAATCTTGCGCGGATGGAGGAGTTCGAAGCCACGGTACTCGATCTGTCGCGGCAGGGTACATTGGAGCAGGCCCGTCAACTTTCGATGGATATTCTGCCAGCGCAATTGATGCAATTGGACAAGGATATGACAGCCCTGATCGACAAGGCCCGCGCCAATGCCATGGTCATGCCCGAAGGACTGCAAGCAGAATTGGACACGATCAATGTCGCATTGGGTCTGGCCCTGATCTCGGAAAAGGATGCCATCCTTGAACCAATCGATGGGGTCATTCCCCAGCACATCGGCAAGGCGCAAGAGCAGCTGGCCCGCATCAAGACGAGCTTGAACACAATGAGCAAGATGATCGGCTCTGGCAGCGCACAAGAATTTGCAACCTTGCAGCAGACTCTGGCTGCAATAGACGAGCGCACTCAGAAATCACTGGAACTCTCACACCAGAACACCGAATTCCGCGCAAAAGATCTGCTGGAAGGCGCGCTTGGCGATACCCTGTCGACGCTGCAAACGGCAACGGACGAGTTAAGCCTGACCAGCTTGACCGATTTGCACAAGGCTCGCGACTTGGCCGATGCAGATTTCGCCTCAAAACGCATGTTGTTCTTCACGATACTGGGCCTTGCGATGGCAATCGGCATTACTGGCGCGCTCTGGGTCTCGCTTGGGATCAGCCGTGGCCTGTCGCGCGCGGTGGATGTTGCGCGCAAAGTGGCTCTGGGCGATCTGTCTGCGGATACATCCACAAACAGCCATGACGAGATCGCCGACCTTCTGGGGGCCATGGGCAATATGAGCGAGGTGCTGCGCAAAATAACCACTGTCGCCGAACGGATCAGTGCCGGCGATTTGACGGTGCAGACCGAGCGGCGCTCGGATCAGGATTCGCTGGGCATCGCGCTAGAGGTGATGCTGGTCAAATTGCGCGAAGTCGTCTCCGATATGAGCTCGACCTCGAATTCTGTCGCCACCGGTGCCCATGCGATGTCGGCTACTGCCGAGCAACTCTCCTCGGGGGCCACCGAACAGGCTGCCGCCGCCGAGCAGGCCTCGAGTGCGATGGAAGAAATGACCGCCAATATCCGTCAAAGCGCGGATAATGCGGCCCAGACCGAAAAAATCGCCACCCAATCGGCGCAGCAGGCCATAGACAGCGGCAAAGCGGTCGACGAGGCAATGAAGGCGATGAAGACGATTGCAGATAAGATCACAATTATTCAAGAAATCGCACGCCAAACTGACCTTTTGGCGCTGAACGCTGCGGTCGAGGCCGCACGCGCAGGCCAACACGGCAAGGGCTTTGCTGTCGTCGCCTCCGAGGTGCGCAAACTGGCCGAACGCAGCCAACAGGCAGCAGGCGAAATCAATGCGCTCTCGGGCAAAACCGTCGAAGTCAGCCAAAAAGCTGGCGAGATGCTGCAAGTTTTGGTGCCAAACATCCAGCGCACCGCCGATCTGGTGCAGGAAATCTCGACCGCCATGCGCGAGCAGAACACCGGCGCCGATCAGATCAACCAAGCAATCCGGCAACTCGACTCTGTCATCCAAAGCAATGCGGCCTCAGCCACCGAGGCGGCCTCGGTTTCCGAGGAACTCGCAGCGCAATCAGAATCGCTGCATGAGGTGATTGGCTTTTTCGAGCTTGGCAAAGACGCGCAAGCCTCTGGTGCAAAAGCAGCCAAGCGTCAATCTGCGGCAAACAAATCGGTACGCTCTGGCGGCGCCGCGGGTCCTAACAAACGCCGCGAGACTGAAGTCTCCACAAGCGTCGTGGCTTCAAGCGCAGGTGGAAAGCGCAACGGGACCAATGGCATCCTGCTCGACCTCAGCCCGGAGTCGGTGTCAGATCAAGAGTTTGAACGCTATTGATCGATGCGCGGGGGTGCCGATTACGGCCCCCCTGCCCCCTAATCCCTGATCTTCAAGAGTATTTCATGACCGCAGCTCCCTCCATCGCAGCACAAACCTCAAGCCCCTTCGGCGGCTTTGGCGACCAAACTGACACGGCATCGACCGCTTCTGAACCGATCACAACCTATGTGACCTTCGATATTGGCGATCAAACCTTGGCCACCGATGTCTGCGATGTTCGCGAGATTTTGGATATGCAGCCCGTGGCTCCCCTCCCAAATGCGGGGATGGAGCTTTTGGGAATGATTGATGTGCGCGGCGAAGGCCTTGCGGTGCTTGACCTGCAAAACAAACTGGGGCTGGCCGCGGATCCTGCCTCGCCCCATCGGCGGATCATTGTTCTGGAAATCGGATCCAGCAGCAAAGCCCCGATCGGGATCATCGCAGACAAGGTGCGTAATGTCACCGATATTGCCGCGGACCGAATCGAACCAGCACCTGCGGCGCTAGGCGCCTGGGACGCCTCTATCTTGGACGGCGTCGCGCGGATTGATGGCCGCTTGGTTTATGTCCTCTCTTTCAGCAGGCTTCTGGCCAATGATCTGCGCGGTCCCTTTGATTTCGACTAAACCATGCGCAACCAAGAAAACCGCACGATCCAAGAGATGATGGCACAAAGCCAAACCTTGCAGCAGCCAATCGCTGCGCGGGATGCCTTGCAGATTGTGGGCACGGTGAAACGGCTTTCGGGGATCAATGTCGATCCAAACAACAGCGGTTTTCTGCGGCTACGCGTCAACCGGCGGCTTAAAGAACTGGGTTTGACCGACACCGACGCCTATATTGCACGGCTCAACGGCATCCACGGCGCGAGTGAGGCTCAATTTCTGGTGGAATCGCTCGCCACTCATACCACGGATTTTTTTCGGGAACGGGCGCATTTCGATTTTCTGAAAACCACCGGCCTGCCCAATCTGATGCAATTGGGCGCAGGAAAGGAATGGCCGCTGGTGATCTGGTCGGCGGCCTGTTCCATTGGGTCAGAGCTTTGGACTGCGGGCATAGTGTTGCACCAGTTCTGCCTTTCGACTCCAGATAGGCCGCGCTGGTCGCTGCTTGGCACCGATGTCTCGCGTCGCGTGCTGGCCCGAGCGGCGAATGCAGTCTTCACATTGGAAGAACTGTCGGGGCTCAGCGAAGACTTGCGCCGCGCCTATATCTTGCGTTCGAAACCCGAGAGTCAGATCAGCGCAGGCGGCACACTGTTTCGCGTCACCCCCGACCTACGCGGCAAGGCCCGCTTCAAATGGGCGAATCTTGTCGATCTTGAGGTGGGTTTTTCCGAAAGAGCAGATGTCGCATTTATGCGCAACGTATTGATATACTTTAAACAAAAAGAAAAAGATGCCGCAATTCAGAACGTTTTGCGGCGCATTCGGCCTGGGGGGTATCTCATCACAGGCCATGCAGAGGCGATCTCGAACCTACCAGAGGATCTGACACAGGTGGCGCCATCGGTCTACAGAAAGGCATGCAATGCTAAATGAAAACAAGGGTGCAGGAATGCAGAAAAAAATCCGCGTGCTGATCGTCGATGACAGTGCCGTCGTGCGGCAATGCCTCAGCGATATTATCAATTCAGACCCGAATTTGGAGGTGATGGCCGCCGCGGTTGATCCCTTTATCGCGGCCGAGAAAATGCGGCACGAACGCCCCGATGTCATTGTTTTGGATGTGGAAATGCCGCGGATGGACGGGCTTACCTTTCTGCGTAAACTGATGGCGCAACATCCGATTCCGGTGGTGATTTGCTCGTCTTTGGTCGCGGAAAAATCAGCAACCTATATTGAAGCCATGGCAGCGGGCGCGGTGGATGTGATTTGCAAGCCGCAAATGGCTGTCAAATCCTTTCTAAACGACAGCCACCGCACCATTATTGAGACGGTTAAGGCCGCAAGTAAGGCCCGCGTTTTCGCGCACCGCCCGCATAAAGTGGAATCCAAACACAGTGCCGATGTAATCCTTGCGCCGCCCGCCAATGCAACAGCGATGACACAGACCACTGAAAAAATCGTTGCCGTCGGCATTTCAACCGGTGGGCCCGAGGCGCTGCGGATCTTTCTTGAGGCGATGCCGCCAGATTCGCCGGCCATTGTCGTGGTGCAACACATGCCCGCAGCTTTCACCCGCGCCTTTGCCGAACGGTTGAACACCAGCTGCGCGATTACTGTTTCGGAAGCCAAGCGCGGCGACCGGCTGTTGCGCGGCCATGCTTTGATTGCGCCTGGAAACCAGCATCTCTTGGTGCAGCGCAGCGGCGCGACCTATCAGATTGATATTAAAGACGGCCCCCCGGTCTCGCGGCATCGGCCTTCGGTTGATGTCTTGTTTCGCTCGGTTGCGCGGGTGGCCGGACGCAATGCGATTGGGGTGATCATGACCGGCATGGGCGACGATGGCGCCCGCGGTCTGAAGGAAATGCGCGCCGCGAACGCCTATACATTCGGTCAGGATGAAGCGAGTTGCGTGGTCTATGGCATGCCGAAAGAGGCGAAAATCATCGGCGCTGTTGACGAAGAACTGCCGCTAGAGCGGCTTGCCGGCGCGGTTTTGCGGATCAGCCGCAGCGATCGTGCGGCCAAGGACTGATGCAGTGCAAAACCGCGTGATCGGACAAGCTCTGCCCCCTTCGCAGGCGGGGGGCGGGCCTTAGACCAAGCGGCCCCAAAGATCGTATTCGCCCGCCTCATCGACACGAACCTTGACGATTGCGCCGGTTTGCAAGCCCTCAAAGCCTTCATCGATAAACAGGTTGCCGTCGATCTCGGGCGCATCAGCCATGCTACGACAGGTGGCGCCATCGGCGTCGACCTCGTCCACGATGACGTCTAGCACTTTTCCAACCTTTGCAGCCAGTTTTGCCTCGGAAATCGCTTGTGCCTTTTCCATAAAACGATCCCAGCGCTCTTGCTTGATCTCGGGCGCCACATGATCGGGCAACGCGTTTGACCGTGCGCCAGCGACGTCTTCATACTGAAAACAGCCCACCCGATCCAACTGCGCCTCGTCCATCCAATCCAGCAGGGTCTGGAACTCGGCCTCGGTCTCGCCAGGATATCCGACGATAAAGGTCGAGCGCAGGGTGATTTCAGGGCAAATCGCGCGCCAGGCCGCGATTTCGTCCAGCGTTTTGGCGGCAGCGGCAGGGCGGGCCATGCGTTTAAGAACCTGCGGGTCGGCATGCTGAAACGGGATGTCGAGATAGGGCAGGATCAGCCCCTCGGCCATCAGCGGAATAAGGTCGCGCACATGCGGATAGGGGTAGACGTAATGCAGCCGCACCCAAGCGCCCAGTGATCCCAGATCGCGCGCAAGATCGGTGATATGGGCGCGGTGGCCACGATCGGTGGCATGTTTCAGATCAAGCCCATAAGCCGAGGTGTCTTGCGAAATCACCAGCAATTCACGCACGCCCGATTGCACCAGCTTTTCAGCCTCGCGCAGCACGGCATGAGCGGGGCGGCTTTGCAACAGGCCGCGCATATCGGGGATGATGCAGAATTTGCACTTGTGATTGCAGCCCTCTGAAATCTTCAGATAGCTGTAGTGGCGCGGGGTCAGTGACACCGCACTTGCGGGCAAAAGGTCGATAAAGGGGTCGGGCTTGGCGGGCACGGCACGATGCACAGCGTCCAGAACCGCCTCGTATTGATGCGGACCGGTCACCGCCAAAACCTTGGGATGCGCACCGGTGATATATTCGGGTTCCGCGCCCAGACAGCCGGTGACGATGACGCGGCCATTTTCGGCCAGCGCCTCGCCAATCGCTTCAAGGCTTTCGGCCTTGGCCGAATCGAGAAAGCCGCAGGTGTTGACGATCACCGCATCGGCGCCCTTGTAATCGGGGCTGATGGCATAGCCCTCGGCGCGCAGCCGCGTCAGGATGCGTTCGCTATCAACCAGCGCCTTTGGGCAGCCAAGGCTGACCATGCCAATGGTCGGCTGGCCCGGGCGCGGCGTGTCGCGCAGGGTCAGTTTTGGGGCGAGATCGGGGCGGAGGCCAAGATTTGGCAGCGGAGGATTTTGCGACATGCCGCCGCATATATCGCGAAACATGAAAGCGCGATAGGGGGGCTCTCACAGCTGTTTACGCGCGAAGGGCTGCCGTTGCTGGGGCAAGCGCTTGTGTTTTGAAGCCAAGGCCTTAGGCTAGGGTAGAAATCAATGAGGCTTGGTATGCGTTGGATTGTTCGGACTGTTTTCGCCCTGATTTTCGTGGTGGTTTTGGCGGTTGGTGCGCTGTTTGCGATCCCGACCGAGAAAATCGCCAGCCTAGCGGTATCGCAGTTTAACGCGCTGACCGGCCGCGATCTGGTCATTTCAGGTGCGGTGCGGCCCTCGTTTTACCCAACCTTGGGCGTGCAAACCGGGCCGATTTCGGTGTCGAATGCCAATTGGTCAAGCGCGGGGCCCATGCTGTCGGCGCAGGCGCTCTCGATTGGGCTGGACGCGCGCGCGTTGATTGCTGGCGAGGTCAAGATCACCAGCTTGCAAGCGATTGACCCTAAAATTGTGCTGGAACGCTCGACCAAGGGGCAGGAAAACTGGGTATTTGGCGCCGCAGCTGCGGGGGGCTCGGGGGGCACGATCTCGACCCAGACACCCGGTGTGGGTAGCAGCTATAGCCTTGATCAAGCAATGATTTCTGGCGGCGAGGTGGTGTTTATCGACCATGCTGCGGGCACCAAAGTGGCGCTATCGAAGATCACGGCGCGGGCCAGCCTGCCAAGCTATACCGGACCTGCCAGCTTTGATTTGACCGCGCAGATGAACGGGCAAGATTTTTCCGCCAAGGGCCGCGTCGATGGCTTTCAGGATTTTCTGGATGGCAAAGTTGGCGGTGCGGCGCTGGATCTGAGCGCAGGGGCCGCGCAGATCAGCTTTCAGGGCCGCGCGGGCTGGGCGGGGCCGGTGGCCGAGGGCAATCTGCAAGCCGATCTTGCCGATCTGCGCGCGATTTCGGCGCTGGCGGGCATTGCCGCGCCGCAGATGCCCGCAGGTCTGGGCCAGCGCGCGGTGCAGCTGGCCGGGGCGGTGACGCTGACGCAAGCAGGCAGCGCGCATCTGCGTGGCGGCTCTGTGGTGCTGGACGGGGCAAAGCTGTCGGTCGATGCCGATTACACCCCCGGCGCGCGGGCGAAAATCTCGGCCAAAGTGGTGGCGGGCGCGCTGAATTTGGCCAGCGCCTCGGGCGGTGCAGGCGGCGGCGCGGGGGGTGGCGCACAGGCGCAGGGCTGGCCGCAAGACCGCATTGATCTTTCGGCGCTTTCAGCGATGGACGCCGATATTTCCTTTTCTGCCCAAGGGCTTGATCTGGGAATGGTCAAGCTGGGGGCGGTGCAGGCAGTGGTGCGGCTGGACAATGCGCGGCTGGTGATGGATGTTGCCAAGGCTGCGGGCTATGGCGGCACAATGGCAGGAAATCTGGTTGTAAACGGGCGTAACGGCGTCTCGGTTGCGGGCGATCTG
>NZ_DAIPZF010000012.1:2088-50588 GCF_036782355.1 Cypionkella sp. | reverse complement strand
GGCGATCTGACGCTGAAATTCCTGAGTTCCGGCAATACGGTTGATGCGATCATGCATAAGATGTCGGGATCGGGCGCGCTGTCGCTGACACGGGGGCAGGTTTTGGGACTGGATATTGCCGGCATGCTGCGCCGGCTGGACACATCCTATGTGGGCGCGGGGCAAAAGACGGTTTTTGACGCGCTGACAGGTACCTTCACGATCACAGGTGGGGTGTTGCGCAACGACGATCTGCTGCTCGCCTCGTCTGATCTGACGGCACGAGGAGTGGGCGAGGTCGATCTGGGCGCGCGCAGCCAAAGCTACCGCATCAAGGCCACAGCTTTGGCGGGTGCCGATGGCAGCGGCGGGCTGACGGCCCCTTTGCTGATCAGCGGCACCTGGGCCAGCCCGAAATTTGCGCTGGATTTACAAGCGATTGCCGATGAAAAACTGGCCGAGCAAAAGGCCAAGCTGCAAGCCCAGCTTGCGGCTAAAAAGGCTGATCTGGAGGCAAAGGCGCGTGCAGAGGTCGCCAAAAAGCTGGGGGTCACCCAAGCCGAAGGCGAGAGCGTGCAAGATGCGGCAAGGCGCGCGGCCGAGCAAGCCCTCAAAGATCAGGCCGCCAAGGCTTTGGGCAAGCTGCTTGGCGGCAATTAGCGCGCAAGATCCTGGCTTTTCTAGCGGTTGGTACAACCAGGAAGGTTCAGATCGTTGCAGAAATAGCCGACCCCTGCGCCGATCACCGCCCCCGTCACCGGACTTGCGCCGACTGCGCCCGAAAGCACCGCACCGCCCACAGCCCCCGCAGCCGCGCGTTGGGTGTTGTTTTCCAGACAGCCCGCAAGCGCGAAAGCCAAAGGAATAAGCAAAAGGCTGAATTTGACAGTCATGGAAAGCTCCTATGAGGCTCTGGCCACGCGGGCCTTTTGGGCGATTGAAGCTTTGATCATGCCGCCAAAGCCGCGCGGCCATGCTGCTTTAGATCAATCCCTTGCGCAGAAACCTTGCCGCTCTGCGCGCTTTTGCACAAAAGAAAATGCCCGCAAGCCGTAAAGTTGCGCCATAATGCCCCTGCATCCAGCCCAAAGGAAACCCGATGTCTGACGTTCCAAATATCGCCCAAAAAGCTCCCTTCCCTGTCGAGGTCGAGGCCGGAAAGACCTATTTCTGGTGTTCTTGTGGCCAATCGAAATCGCAACCTTTCTGCGATGGCAGCCATAAAGGCAGCAGCTTTGCGCCGACAAAATTCACCGCCGAGACCAGCAAGACCGCCTATTTCTGCGGCTGCAAAAACTCGAAGAACGGCGCGCTCTGCGACGGGTCGCATTCGGCACTATAACGCCCTAGCGGCTCTGCGCGCTGTGCAGGGCCGCGAAATAGGCGCGCACCGCTGTGACCACATGCGCAAAACGGTCGCCACCCAGATGCACCCCGCCATACCAACGCGTCACCACCACGATATGATCGTAAAGCCCTTCGCGCTCTAGCATCTTTAAGATCACCGCCCCCGCGCCAGCCTCGCCGTCATCGGCCTTCACCGGCCCCAGATCGGAGAACACGCAGGCCCAAGTGTTATGGGTTGCCTTGGCGAATTTCTTCACCCGTTTCAGCTCGGCCACAAAGGCGTCGGCCCCCGCGCGGCCCTGCACCGCCCCACCCGAGACCGCATAGCGCGAGCCGCGGTCGCGCAAGACATCTTCGATCTGCAACACCGCCTAGCTCCTGCGCCGCAGCTGCTGCACAGTTTGTGCCACCAGCGCTTTGCGGGTGCGGTTGTCAGGGTGACTGCTGGCCTCGCCGTGATGTGGCTGCGGCAAGCGGTCAAAAAACGCCGCCCCCAGCAAGGGATCAAAGCCCGCGCGCAGGGCGATTTCAGCCCCCAAAGCATCTGCCTGCAACTCGAACAGTTTGGAATAGCCCTCGGTTGCCGCCAAGGCCGCCGCACGCTGGGCAGTGCGGATCTGGCGGCGGGATTGGCCCTGATCTGCGGCGGCCACGGCGGCGGCTTGGGCTGCGCGTTGCGCTGTTTGTGCCTGCTGCGCCAGATGGCCCAGAATGTGATGCGCGGCCTCGTGGCCCATCACAAAGGCAATCTCATCGGCGTCGCGCGCGTCACTCAACAAGGCCAGCGTAAAGCCGATCAAAGGGCGGCCGCTGTAATCGACGGTCTGATAAGCATTTTCGGGAAGCCGCAGCCTTGGATCAACGAAAATCTGAAAGTCGCAATTGCCAACAATCTGTTTTTCCAAGCAAATCTCTTTAGCCACTGGCGCGACCGCCGCCACCGTCTGCAAAAACATCTGCGCCTTTCGTTTGCCCTCGGCCTTGGCCTGAACCATCTCGGCAGCGCGGGCGGCATTTGGCGCTGCGATGGGGCTTGCGGTTTGCACACAGCCCGCCAGCGTCAACGCAAGTGCCGCAGCACGCCAAATTCGCATTCCGCCGTCTCCTGTCCAAAAGTGCTGGTCGAGATCAAACACGCAAAAGCCCGTTTCGCAATGCAAAAAGCGGCCCAATTACAATCACAGCTTGTCACAACGTCAAGATCGCGCTTCACTTTCAGACACCACCGCCAAAAGGAGAGCGCGATGTTCACGATCGAGCATGACTTTGACGCCACGGTGATCACCTTGGTCGACGAGGGTGTACAAACCGCAGCCCTGCAACAAGATCTGACGATCGAGGCCTTTGAAGATTGCGTGGTGCTGCGCCAGGTCAATCCGATCACCGATATGGTGGTCAGCATCACCCTGTCGATGGCGCAGCTGCAAGATCTGGCCGCCGCCTTGGATCTGCCCGAGGGCAGCTACCGCATCGCGTCCAAGGCCTGATCAATCCAGCCGAAACACCTTGTCACGCGCCACCGCTCCGCGCAGCAGCGTCAGACGGGTTTTGGCCACCCCCAGCGCATGGGCCAGCGCTTCGGCCACCGCCGCCGTGGCGCGGCCATCTTCGGGGGCTGCGGTGACAGTGATACGGATCTGGCCCGCCTCGCGGCTGACCGCATTGCGCCGCGCGCGTGGGGTGACCTTGACGGAAAACTCCGCCCCCGAAACCGCCAGCTCTGCCCAATCGCCTTTTTTCATCGCGCCATGCTGCCCGCCTGCACCACCAAGAGCAAGGCCCCTTGACGCAAGCCCCATCACAGGCCACCTCTGAGCCAAAGGAGATTTCGATGCCCGCCAATCCGCAAGCCTTTGCCTTTTTGCAAAGCCGCCAATCCTCGCCCGCAAAGCTTTACACAGGCGAGGTGCCCACGCGCGCCGAAGTGATCGAGATCCTGACCGCCGCGCTGCGGGTGCCCGATCATGGCAAGCTAGAGCCTTGGCGGCTGGTGGTGATCGAGCGTCCGGCAATGGCACGGCTGGCCGATCTGGCCGAGGCCCATGCCCGAACTCTGGGGGTGGATGCCGAGAAAACTGACAAGGCGCGCGGGCAGTTTGATCGCGGCCACCTTGCTGTGGCGGTGATCTCGTCGCCGAAAGCCTCGGACAAAGTACCGCTCTCCGAGCAAATCTTATCAGCCGGCGCGCTGTGCTTGGGCGTGGTCAATGCCGCACTTGCCAAGGGCTGGGCGGCAAATTGGCTGTCGGGCTGGCCCAGCCATGACGCGGCATTTTGCGCGGCGGCCTTTGGCTGCACTGCGGACGAAAGCGTGGCCGGAATCATCCACATAGGCCAGGCGGCCAACCCGACACCAGACCGGCCGCGCCCCGATCTGGCCAAGCTGGTAACTTGGGCGCAGCCATGATCCTGACCGCGTTTTTGCGGGCGCTGGCGCAGCTGGGGGATCCGCGGTTTTTGCGGGTGATCTTTGGTGGCATCGCCCTTGCGGTGCTGTTGCTGCTGGTCTTTACTGGGGCGGTGATATGGCTGCTGGATGGCCTCAGCCCGACCAGCGTTACGCTGCCTTGGTTTGGCCCGATTGAGGGGCTGCATGGGTTGATCGGCTGGGGAGCGGCGCTGCTAATGCTGGCGCTTTCGGTTGTGCTGATGGTTCCACTGGCCTCGGCCTTTGTCGGGCTGTTTTTGGAAACCATCGCCCAAGCGGTCGAGGATCGCCACTACCCACATTTGCCACCGGCCTTTGAAACGCCCTTTGGCACCATGCTGATCGACACGGTGAACTTTGTTGGCCTGCTGCTTGCGGTAAATCTGCTGGCGCTGCTGTTCTATGGCATCGCGGGGCCGCTGGCGCCGCTGCTGTTTTGGGTGGTGAACGGCAATCTTCTGGGGCGTGAGTATTTTGTTCTGGTCGCCAGCCGCCGTATTGGCCGCCCCGCCGCCAAAGCCCTGCGCCGTAGCCATTGGGCGCTGATCTGGACGGCCGGCACGCTGATGGCAGCACCGCTGACGGTGCCGCTGTTAAACCTGATTATTCCAGTTCTAGGCGTGGCAAGCTTTACCCATCTGTTCCACAGACTGGCACGCGATGCCGGCTCAGAAGCGGTTTTTCCATAGGCCAAAGACATCGACATCGGCGATGGTAAAATCCCCCATCGTGATGATGAGATAAAGCACCGCAAACACCACCAGCGACACAAGCGTGGTGATCTTAGCCTTGGCCGCGATATGGGCCTGTTCGGGGGCCGACGCCGGCGTGCCCACCTCGACCCGCCCCTCATCCGCTTGCGAGCGAAACCGCATCGGCAAGACGCAGAAAAACACCATCCACCAACAAACCGCAAACAACACCAGTGCCGCAGTGATCGTCATACTTGCTCCAATTCTACCAAACAGCCGTTGAAATCCTTGGGATGCAAGAACAACACCGGCTTGCCATGCGCACCAATCTTTGGCTCGCCCGAGCCTAAAACCCGCGCGCCACTCGCCAACAAATGATCCCGCGCGGCCAGAATGTCATCGACCTCATAGCAGATATGATGAATGCCGCCTGCGGGGTTCTTTTCCAAAAACCCCAAGATCGGCGAGGCCTCGCCCAAAGCTGCCAGCAATTCGATCTTGGTATTGGGCAGCTCGATAAACACCACCGTGACGCCGTGGTCAGGTTCGTCCTGTGCAGGACCCACCTTTGCGCCCAAGGTATTGCGATATTGCGCCGCCGCTGCCGCCAAATCTGGCACGGCAATCGCCACATGATTCAAACGTCCGATCATCGCCCTACCTCCGTCTTTGGCGCGGTTATGCGCGGCCAAACCAGCTGGGGCAAGAGGCCGATCCGTCGCAGCCGCGAAAATCGCAAGCAGACTTTACCGAATATTAGCGCAAGCGCGGTCAAATGGCGTAACCGCCCCCAGCCAAGGTTGCCCAATGCCCGCGCAAAATCCCTTTACCCCGCCAACGGCCAAGGCCTCTCCGGTCAAACCCTTGCCGCGCCAACCCCTGCTTTCCGCCGCCCCGCTGCCGCCCAAGGGCTTTGCTGCGGCAGAAGAAAAGTCGAAAAATCTGCTGCCCTTGCAGGGCGTTACCATCCTTGCGGTCGAAGACAGTCGCTTTGCCTGCGAGGTGTTGCGCCTGATGTCGATGCGCGCCGGTGCAAGGATGCGCCGCGCCACCACCCTGAAAGAGGCGCGCGCGCATCTGCGCGTCTATCGCCCAGATGTGGTGATTATCGACCTTGGCCTGCCCGATGGCCGCGGCGAGGCGCTGATTCGCGACCTTGCCCGCTCGAACAAACGCCCAAAGGTGATCTTGGGCACTTCTGGCTCGCCAGAGGGGCGCAGCACCGCGCTGGAAGCAGGCGCGGATGGATTTTTGGACAAACCACTGGAAAGCCTTGCCGCCTTTTGCCAAACTCTGCGCCAGCATATGCCAGGCCTTGGCCTGTCACAGATGGTCGAAGAAACCTTTATCCCCGACCCGCTGGCGCTGCACGACGATCTGGCAAGCGCCGCTCAATGGCTTGCCACCAACCCCGATCTGGCTGACCGCAGCTATGTTACCGCCTTTTTGCAAGGCGTCGCCCATCACGCCCGCGACACGGCGCTTGAACAGGCCGCAGGCCAAGCCGCCAGCCCGAATGCTGATCTTGGTGATCTGCTGCGGCTGGTCGCCAAACGCCTTGATGCACGGGAAGCCGGATTTTTCTCGACAGACGGCAGCTAAAGCGCCGGATCAGACCCCGCCCGCACCAGCCGTGTCAGATCGGACAGGCGTTCTTTCTGCCGCCCCGCCGCATCAAAATTCTGCGGCGCCAGCCAAGCCAAAAACGCCTCGCGCAGCGCAGGCCATTCCGCATCAATCACTGCAAACCAAGCAGTGTCACGGTTGCGCCCTTTGACGACCCCCGCCTGACGGAAAATCCCCTCGTAAGAAAAGCCCAACCGCTGGGCCGCACGCCGCGACGGCATGTTGCAGGCATCGCATTTCCACTCATAGCGGCGATAGCCCGCCGCAAAGGCCCATTGCATCATCAAAAACATCGCCTCGGTGAAAGCGCGGCTTTGCGCCAGCTCGGGGGCAATGCAGATATGGCCAACCTCGATCGACCCGGCCTCGGGGGTGATGCGCAGATAGCTGGCAACCCCGCCACAAAGCCCGGTATCGAGGTCGCGCAACACATAAAACGCAGGATCGCTGCCCGAAGCGGTGTCTTTGCAAAACCGATGATAGCCCGAGGCCGAGGAAAACGGCCCATAGGGCAGATAATCCCACAACGCGTCGTGGCCAGAATAGGCGCGAAACAGATCCGCCGCATGGGCATCCGCCGCCATCGGCTCCAGCCGCACGACCTGCCCCTGCAAAACCACAGGCTCTGGCCGCAGCGGCACCGCCCAATCACCAACCGGCGCGCCGAACCGTTTACCCTCTGCCATGCTGGCCCCCCTGATCTGTCGCCCAAACCTTAAGGTCAGATGCAAAAAAGGCAAGACGCGGGCTGCGCCTTGCCTTTTGCCGTACAGACCAAAGCGGCCTTATTCTTTCGGCACAACCCGCAGGTTCAACTCGCGCAGCTGGGCATTCATCGGTTCAGAGGGCGCGCCCATCAGCAAATCTTCGGCGCGCTGGTTCATCGGGAACATGATCACCTCGCGAATATTGGCCTCATCGGCCAAAAGCATCACGATGCGGTCGATCCCCGCCGCACAGCCCCCGTGCGGAGGCGCGCCATATTTGAACGCCTTGACCATGCCGCCAAACCGCTTTTCGACTTCCGAATTCGGATAGCCCGCCAGCTCAAAGGCCTTGAACATGATCTCGGGCTTGTGGTTGCGAATGCCGCCCGAAATCAGCTCGTAACCGTTGCAGGCAAGGTCATATTGATAGGCGTAAACCTGCAAAGGATCGCCCATCAGCGCCTCCATCCCGCCCTGCGGCATCGAGAAGGGGTTGTGGCTGAAGTCAATCTTGCCCTCGTCGGTCTTCTCGAACATCGGGAAATCAACGATCCAAGCGAATTTAAAGCAATTTTGCTCGGTCAGCCCCAACTCGCGGCCAATCTCATTGCGCGCCCGCCCTGCTGTGGCCTCAAAGGCCTCGGGCTTGCCGCCAAGGAAGAACGCAGCATCGCCCTCGCCCAAGCCCAACTGCAACCGGATCGCCTCGGTACGCTCGGGTCCGATATTCTTGGCCAAGGGGCCCGCGGCCTCCATGCCCGAGCCATCTTCGGCCTTGCGCCAAAAGATATAGCCCATGCCCGGCAGACCCTCTTTTTGCGCAAAAGCGTTCATGCGGTCACAAAACTTGCGGCTGCCGCCGGTCGGTGCCGGAATAGCACGCACCTCATTGCCGTCTTGCTCCAACAGCTTGGCAAAAATCGCAAAGCCCGAGCCGGCAAAATGCGCCGAGACATCCTGCATCTTGATCGGGTTGCGCAGATCCGGCTTGTCGCTGCCATACCATTTCAAACTGTCGCGATAGGCGATCTTTGTCCAGTCAGAATAGGTCTTTTTCTCGGGCGCAAATTCCTCGAAAATCCCTTGGATCACCGGCTGGACGGCGGCAAACACATCTTCCTGCTCGACAAAAGACATCTCGATATCAAGCTGATAAAAATCGGTAGGCGAGCGATCTGCGCGCGGATCCTCATCGCGGAAACAAGGCGCGATCTGGAAATAGCGGTCAAAACCTGCAACCATGATCAACTGCTTGAACTGCTGCGGCGCCTGCGGCAGGGCGTAGAACTTGCCCGGATGCAACCGCGACGGCACCAGAAAATCCCGCGCGCCCTCAGGGCTCGAGGCGGTAATGATCGGGGTCTGAAACTCGTTAAAGCCCTGATCCCACATCCGCTTGCGCATCGAGCGCACGACGTTCGAGCGCATCATCATATTGCGGTGCAACTTTTCGCGCCGCAAATCAAGAAAGCGATAGGTCAGACGGGTTTCCTCAGGATAATCCACATCGCCAAACACCGGCATCGGCAGCTCTGCGGCCTCGCCCAAAACCGTCAAATCGGTGGCGTAAACTTCAATCTCGCCGGTCGGCAACTTTGGGTTCACCAAACTCGCATCGCGCGCCTTAACCCGCCCGTCGATCTGCACCACCCATTCGGCGCGAACCTTCTCAATATCCTTGAACGCCGCCGAGTCGCTATCCGCCAAAATCTGCGTGATGCCATAGTGATCGCGCAAATCAATAAACAAGACCCCACCATGGTCGCGCACCCGGTGAACCCAGCCCGAAAGCCGGACCTCATTCCCCACATGAGCAGTGTTCAGATCGGCGCAAGTATGGCTGCGATAGGCGTGCATATTCTTCCCCTTTTCGAGGCGCTAACGGTTCGGCCCCGATACACCCCGCCGCAAGCCCGAAGTCAAGCCCAGCTGCTTTCATCTTGGTCTAAATATCCCCGCCGGAGGCATCTATGGCCAATCTCAGAAGCCTCCGGCGGGGATATTTAGACCAAGATGAAAGCCAAAACCGCTAGGGCTGAAAGCGGGCGCGGATCAGACCGCGCAGGGAATTGCCGACCCAAAGCTGCACTTTGGGCAAATCTGCGGCCTGCAAGACCTCTTCGGGCAGGGCAAGTGCTGCGCGCAAAACGCCGGGGAGCAGGCCGCAGGCAACTGGCGGCGTGCGCAGGCCTTGGCCGCGATCAAAAAAGACATTGGTGATACTGCCGTCGCAGACCTCGTCGCGTTCATTGCGCAAGATGACTTCGTCGAGCCCTGCAGGCAGGGCGGCGCGGGCGGCGTCATAGGTGGGGCGGTGGCTGGATTTTATCGACAGCCAGGCATCGGTTGACGCCAGCCGCAGCGGCGACAGACCGACGCGCCAGTGATCTGCGGTCGCAGGCAGCGCCGCGCTTTGAACCTCGAACAGCCCGGCGCGGTCCAGCGTCAGGCGCAATCGCGCGGGCTGCGATGGCGCAGCCGCCTCCTGCAGCGCTGTCTGGGCGCGGTCCAGATCGCAGTGCCAGCCCAGCTTTTCGGCCGAGCGCTGCAGCCTTTGTAGGTGCAGCGGCAAGCGCGGGGTGAAGGCCGTTCCCTCCCAAGCCAGCGTCTCGATCAGCCTGAGATCTGCTGCACCAGCCCTTGTAGATAGCGTGCTTTCCACAGTGCTTCCTCCCATTCGCCCGCGGCTGTGCTGTCTTGCACCACGCCGCCGCCCACATTCAGCACAATCTGATCGCCGCGCAGCTGCAGCGTGCGGATCGCCACCGAAAAGCTTGATGCGCCATCTGGAGCCATCCAGCCGATGGCACCGCAATAGGCGCCGCGCGGATGGGCTTCGACCTCGCGGATGATCTGCATGGCGCGGATTTTTGGCGCCCCGGTGATCGAGCCGCAGGGAAACAGCGCCGCCATCACCCCGGCCATCGAGGGAGCTTGCTGCAACTGACCCACCACGCGGCTGACCATTTGGTGCAGCGTTGCGTAATGTTCCACCGCGAATAGCTGTGGCACCTTGACCGAGCCCACCTGTGCCACCCGGCTGATATCATTGCGCAAAAGATCAACGATCATCAGATTTTCGGCCTGTCCTTTGGCCGAGGCCCGCAGCTCTTCGGCCAATTCCGCATCGCGCACCGGATCGGCATCGCGCGGGGCGGTGCCTTTCATCGGCCGCGCCTCGATGCGGCCTTCGGCGCTGGTCTGCAAGAACAGCTCGGGGCTGCGCGAGACCAGAACCTCTTCCAGCCCCAGATCCACAAAACTGCCATGGCCGACCGATTGACTGGCGCGCAATGCGCCGTAAAGCCCCAGCGGCGTGCCCGAAATCAGCTGTGACGTCAGCGGAAAAGTCAGGTTGATCTGATAGCAATCGCCCGCCGCGATGTAGCCCATCACCCGCGCCATCGCCGCATCATACTGTGCTCGGCTGATCTGCGGGATCAGCGGCGCGACCGCCACGCCCTGCGCTTGCGCCTTGGCACGCTCTAGCACCGGGGTCGCATCGCGCGGGGCGTCATAGATGCCAAAGGCCAAAAGCCTGCCCGCGCGTTCCGGCATCTGTGCGGCAAGTGCAGGTTCCAGCGCATAGCCCGCCTCATAGGCGATCATGCCCGCCACCCATTTGCCAGCCGCGCGGGCGGCGTCCAGCTCGGCCAAGGCGGGGGCGACTTGCGCGGCGGTCTCGGCCAGCACCAGACGCTCTGCGCCGTCAAACAGGGCTGGCCGCCCCTGTGGTCCGTCTTCGATCAAGATCACGCCGCACTCCCCGTCCTGATTTGCGCCACATAAGGCCAGCCTTGCCGCTTTCGCCAGATGGAATGCGGCTTTGCACCCCGCATTTGCGACCAGATAGCGCGGCAAAGCCGAATTGCAGCGGCGCTTGTGCAAAAACCGACCACCAACTGCATGGCAAAATCGGCCGAAATGCCCCTTGCGCCCAAGCGCGTGCTGGCTATAACCCCGAGAGTTTTGCGCAGATGGGGGCCAATCATGCCGAAAAGAACCGATATCAAATCCATAATGATCATCGGAGCTGGTCCCATCGTGATTGGCCAAGCTTGCGAGTTTGACTACTCTGGCGCACAGGCCTGCAAGGCGCTGCGCGAGGAAGGCTACCGCGTCATCCTGGTCAATTCGAACCCTGCCACCATCATGACCGATCCGGGTCTGGCCGATGCCACCTATATCGAGCCGATCACCCCCGAGGTTGTTGCCAAGATCATCGAAAAAGAACGTCCCGACGCTTTGCTGCCGACCATGGGCGGGCAAACCGGTTTGAACACCGCGCTGGCGCTGGCCGATCTGGGGATCTTGGACAAATTCAACGTCGAGTTGATTGGCGCCAAGCGCGATGCCATTGAAATGGCAGAAGATCGCAAGCTGTTCCGCGAGGCGATGGACCGCATCGGTCTGGAAAACCCCAAGGCCACGATCATTGCAGCGCCAAAGCTGGCTTCGGGCAAATACGACATCTCGGCCGGTGTCGTCGAAGCGGTGGCAGCGCTTGATTACGTTGGCCTGCCTGCAATCATCCGCCCCGCCTTTACCCTTGGCGGCACCGGCGGCGGTGTGGCCTATAACCGCGACGACTACGAGGCGATCTGCCGCTCGGGGCTTGAAGCCTCGCCAATGGCGCAGATTTTGGTCGATGAATCGCTGCTTGGCTGGAAAGAATTCGAGATGGAGGTGGTGCGCGACACTGCCGATAACGCCATCATCATCTGCGCGATTGAAAACATCGACCCGATGGGCGTGCATACCGGCGATTCGATCACCGTCGCCCCTGCCCTGACCCTGACCGACAAAGAATATCAGATCATGCGCAACGGCTCGATTGCCGTGCTGCGCGAAATTGGCGTCGAGACCGGCGGGTCGAACGTGCAATGGGCGATCAACCCTGCCGATGGCCGCATGGTGGTGATCGAGATGAACCCGCGGGTGTCGCGCTCATCGGCGCTGGCCTCCAAGGCGACCGGCTTTCCGATTGCCAAGGTCGCGGCGAAACTGGCCGTCGGCTATACGCTGGACGAGCTGGACAACGACATCACCAAAGTCACCCCCGCCAGCTTTGAGCCCTCGATCGACTATGTCGTCACCAAGATCCCGCGCTTTGCCTTCGAGAAATTCCCCGGATCGGAACCAAATCTGACCACGGCGATGAAATCGGTGGGCGAGGTGATGGCCATTGGCCGCACCATCCACGAATCGATGCAAAAGGCGCTGGCCTCGCTGGAAACCGGCCTCTCGGGCTTTGACGAGATCGCGATTGAAGGCGCGCCAGAGCGGGCCGCGATCACCAAGGCGCTGTCCAAGCAAACCCCAGACCGTCTGCGCGTCATCGCCCAAGCCATGCGCCACGGGCTGTCGAACGACGAGATCAACCACATCACGTCTTTTGATCCGTGGTTCTTGGCGCGTATCCGCGAAATCATCGACATGGAAGCCGAAGTGCGTCGCTCTGGCCTGCCGCTCGATGCAGATGGCCTGCGCAAATTGAAGATGATGGGCTTTACCGATGCCCGCCTTGCCACCCTGACCGGCCGTGAAGAGGCGCAAATCCGCCGCGCGCGGCGCAATCTGGGCGTGGTCGCAGCCTTCAAACGCATCGACACCTGTGCCGCCGAATTCGAAGCGCAAACCCCCTATATGTATTCCACCTACGAGGCCCCCGCGATGGGCGATGTGGAATGCGAAGCGCGGCCGTCAAATGCGAAAAAGGTGGTTATCCTTGGCGGCGGACCAAACCGCATCGGCCAAGGCATCGAGTTTGATTATTGCTGCTGCCATGCCTGCTATGCGCTGACGGCGGCGGGCTATGAAACCATCATGATCAACTGCAACCCTGAAACGGTTTCCACCGACTATGACACCTCGGACCGGCTGTATTTCGAACCGCTGACGCTTGAACATGTGTTGGAAATCCTGCGGGTCGAGCAGGAAAACGGCACCCTGCACGGCGTGATCGTGCAATTTGGCGGCCAAACCCCGCTGAAACTGGCCAATGCGCTGCACGAAGAAGGCATTCCGATCCTTGGCACCACGCCCGACGCGATTGATCTGGCCGAAGACCGCGAACGCTTTCAGCACCTGTTGCAAGATCTGAACCTCAAGCAGCCGCACAATGGCACCGCACGCTCGCGCGATGAAGCCTTTGCCGTGGCCAAAGACGTCGGCTACCCGCTGGTGATCCGCCCCTCCTTCGTTCTGGGCGGCCGCGCGATGGAGATCATTCGCGACGATGCCCAGCTGGAACGCTATATCCGCGAAGCGGTGCAGGTTTCGGGCAACAATCCGGTGCTTTTGGACAGCTATCTGTCGGGCGCCATCGAGGTTGACGTCGATGCGTTGTCAGACGGGCACAACGTGCATGTCGCAGGCATCATGGAGCATATCGAAGAGGCCGGCGTGCATTCGGGCGATTCCGCCTGCTGCCTGCCGCCGCATTCGCTCTCGGCTGAAACCATTGCCGAGCTAAAGGTGCAGACCGTCGCCATGGCCCGCGCGCTGAATGTGGTTGGCCTGATGAACGTGCAATTCGCGATCAAAGACGGCGTGATCTTTGTGCTGGAAGTCAACCCGCGCGCCTCGCGCACCGTGCCTTTCGTCGCCAAAGCCACCGACAGCGCGATTGCCGCTATTGCCGCCCGCCTGATGGCAGGTGAGCCGATGTCGAACTTCCCGCTGCGCGCGCCCTATGCGGCAGGCGTCGGCCCTGACACCGCCCTGCCCTTGGCCGATGCCTTCACCCTCGCCGACCCGATCACCCCCTGGTTCTCGGTCAAAGAAGCCGTGCTGCCCTTTGCGCGCTTTCCTGGCGTTGATCCGGTTCTGGGGCCAGAAATGCGCTCGACCGGCGAAGTCATGGGCTGGGATCGCTCCTTTGCTCTGGCCTTCCTAAAGGCACAAATGGGCGCAGGCGTGATCCTGCCCGAAGCTGGCCGCGTCTTTGTCTCGATCAAAGATATGGACAAAACCAGCGCCTTTGCCACCGCCGCGCGCGGTCTGGTGACGCTTGGCTTCGAGATCGTCGCCACCAAAGGCACCGCCGATTGGCTGAAGGCCGAAGGCATCAAGGCGACGCTTGTCAACAAAGTCTACGAGGGCCGCCCGAACATCGTTGATCGCTTGAAAAACAACGACATCGCCATGGTGATGAACACCACCGAAGGCACCCAAGCCATCGCCGACAGCCGCGACATCCGCCGCGTCGCCCTGATGGACAAGATCCCCTATTTCACCACCATCGCCGCCTCCATCGCCGTGGTCGAGGCGATGACCGCACGCGGTGAAGGCTACGGGGTAAGGACGCTGCAAGGCTAAGGAACGGCAGCGCCCTTCGCGCCGAGACAACGCTCAAGTAGAGCGTTTTAAGTCCCGACCGCCCGCACATACTTGTGCGGGCAGCTGGGTGCATGTTTGCTTGGTGAGTTTTCCCCTTTCCCACCCGCGTGCCGCGCCCGGCACTGGGGTGGGTACAGCCCTTGTTTTAGGGCCTTGGGTTTGTCATGCAGCGTCTAACGCCCCTGCATGATAAATATCTAAAATCCGCTAAACCGCGCACCCACATGCAAGCCTACAGAAAACCTAGGCTTGACATGTGCCCCGAAAACCCCCATTTGCACCCTATCCATAGTGCCCGTGCCGCGTGAGCATGTGTAAGGCCATGGATACTGGTTCCCACCGCACGCAGGGGTTCCGCGACAGGAACGGTATCGGGCATTCGCCTGATGCGAGGGCGTGTCGCTTCCCACTGTCGGCCCCCGTCTTGCAAGGCGGTTGGGGCCGAAGGCGGCCAGCGGGCCGTCAGAAAGACTATGATGACCACCACTTTTGCCGATCTTGGCCTCTCGGATACCATTCTGAAAGCGCTTGAAAAAACCCAGTTGAAAATGCCTTCGCCGATTCAGGTGCAGGCGATCCCGCATATCATGGCGGGCAAAGACCTGATGGGTCTGGCGCAAACCGGCACCGGCAAGACCGCGGCTTTTGGTCTGCCCTTGTTGCACCGCATCCTTGATCTGGGCCACCCGCCTGCGCCCAAAACCGTGCGCGCGCTGATCTTGGCGCCGACCCGCGAATTGGTCAGCCAAATCGCTGATAACCTTGAAGTTTTTACCAAAGGCACCTCGGTTAAGGTTGCGATGGTTGTGGGCGGCGCGTCGCTGTTCAAGCAGGCCGAGCGGCTTAAGCGCGGCGCAGATATCCTTGTCGCCACCCCCGGCCGCCTGATTGATTTGCTGGAACGCGGCGATGTTTCGCTGCATGCCACCGGCTATCTGGTGCTGGATGAGGCCGACCATATGCTTGACATGGGCTTTATCCATTCGCTGCGCAAAATCGCCAAGCACATCCCGCTTAAGCGTCAGACGCTGCTGTTCTCGGCCACCATGCCAAAAGACATCGAAGAGCTGGCCGCCACCTATCTGCAAAACCCGATCAAAGTGCAGGTCGCCCCTCCGGGCAAGCCGGTCGAGCGCATCGTGCAGGGCGTGCATTATCTGCCCAACGGCGATAAGGCCAATATCTTGAAAGAATACCTGAACAAGCATCCGGGCGAACAGGCCTTGGTCTTTGGCCGCACCAAACATGGCTCGGAAAAGCTGATGAAATTGCTGGTGACTTGGGGCTTTAAGGCAGGCTCGATCCACGGCAACAAAAGCCAAAGCCAGCGCGACCGCACCCTGACCGAATTCCGCAAAGCCGAGCTTGATGTGCTTGTGGCCACCGATGTGGCAGCGCGTGGCATCGACATTCCGGGCGTGCGTTATGTCTATAACTTTGACATGCCAAACGTGCCAGAAAACTATGTTCACCGCATCGGGCGGACCGCACGGGCTGGCAAAGAGGGCACCTCGATTTCCTTCTGCGCACCCGCGGAAATGAGCGAGCTGCAAGCCGTTGAAAAACTGTTGAAAAAGGCGATCCCAGTTCTGGGTGGCGCGCCTTGGTCGGCCGATATGGTTGCAGCAGCGCCCAAGCCTGGCCAGAACCGTGGCCAGCGCCCAGCGCAGGGTCGCGGCGGCCAAAAAGCAGGCTCGCAACCGATCCAACGCGCCGCCCCCGGCAAGCCCGGCGCCAAGCCTGCGGCGCGCCCAGCAAGCGCCAAACCCGCCGGTGGCAGCTTTGCGCCGCGCCGCGCAGGCGCGGGTGGCGGCAAGCCACAGGGGCAAAACCGTCGCCCTGACTAAGCCACATTCTGCGCGGTCCGCCCCACAGCGGACCGCGTCTTTCAGCTGGCTTCTTCTTCCAGATTAAGCTTCATCTGCAACAGAACCTGTTGAATTGCCAAGGTTTCCCGCAGCATCCGCTTGGATTCGTTGACCGAGATCACCCCGTCATCAATCGCAGCATTATATTCTGCCATCAGCATGCCAAAGCGCTGCGCCAAGGCCACTACATCTTGATTGACCCCCTTGCTGGCCGCATTGGCACGTTCGTGATCATAACTCAGGGTGACGCCGCGAAGATCGGCCAAGGCCGAGGTCACGTGCGGAAACCGCGCCGCGCCCTCCAACTGGGCCACCACATCCACCGGCATAAAACGATCACTGTGCTCCTCAGCATCGGAATAATAGCGCCCCAAAGTCGCCTTGGACTTGCCCGTTAGCGCGCAGGCAGCCTCGATCCCGACATCTTTGACCAAGGCTTCACAATGTTTCTTTAGATAGCTTTCGATGCTCATAAAACGCTCACTTGTACGGCCCCAAAAAACACTTGGGGAATTCACTTTGCCTTTTCCCATTAATCAGATGGCAAGGATTTGTCATCATAAAGGTGTTCCAAACACAGGAACGGCTCTGAGTGCGAGTCAGTGTGAGTGACGTCAGCGCCCCCCAGCGCTGGCTTGTTAAGGGCCCGCTCTGACGTTCAGGGCGGGCTTTGATCAGGCGGCTTGCGGTTTGGTGGCCGCCTGTCATGGTAAATGGTTGATCACAGACGCTCTTTGGTTTGGGGTGTATTGTAAGCGGTATCGGCCATGGGTTACAAAAGACCCATGGCCAAGTTCTACTTCAACTATTCGACAATGAACGCGGGGAAATCCACCTCGCTGCTGCAAGCCTCGCATAATTATCGCGAAGGCGGCATGCAAACCTATTTGATCACCGCGCAGTTTGACAACCGCGCGGGTCAGGGCCGTATTGCCAGCCGCATAGGCATTGGCGAAGATGCCGATACCTTCGCCGCAGCGGATGATCTTTTTGCCAAAATTGCCGCCCGCCTTGCGCTTGGTCCTGTCGCTTGCGTCTTTATTGACGAGGCACAATTTCTGACCGAAGCCCAAGTCTGGCAACTGGCCCGCGCGGTTGATGATCTGGGTGTGCCAGTCATGTGCTATGGCTTACGCGTTGATTTTCAAGGAAAACTCTTTCCCGGCTCGGCGGCACTTTTGGCTTGGGCGGATGAGATGCGCGAAGTGCGCACCATCTGCCATTGCGGGAAAAAGGCGACAATGGTGATCCGCCGCGGCCCCGACGGCCGTGCGTTGCGCCAAGGCGAACAGGTTCATATCGGCGGTAACGAAAGCTATGTCTCGCTGTGCCGCAGGCATTGGCGCGAAGCGGTTGGCGATTAGGCCGCGGCCTCTGCCGTCTTGGCACGCAGCGCAATCATCGAGCCCGCGGCCACAATCAGCACCATACCGGCAATTTCCAGCGGCTTTAACGCCTGCCCCCAGATCACATAGGACCAGATCGCCGAGGCGGGCAGAATGACATATTCCAGCACCGAAGCGCGGCTGGCCTCGGCAATCTGATAAGCGCGGATCATCAGTCCGACCCCCAAAAGCGAGCCTACAGCCTGCACCAAGGTCCAGAAATAGAAGCTTTCTGATGGCCAAAGCGCGCCGCGCTGCAAAAAACCCGCGGCCCCCTCGGGCACTGGCAGCGGCCAAAGCCATAGCGCCGCCATGCCGATCAGACCAATCAGCCCAAGGGCCAGAAAAAATCCAGCCAGCAACGTCACCGCCCCCTCTTGGGCGCACCATTCCCGCGTGGCGATATTGCCCATCGCATAAAGCACGCCGGCCAAAATCGGCAAAACCGCCGCCAGCGAGGCGCCCGCAAAGGCCTCGGGGCCTAAGACCAAGATCACCCCGCAAAAGCCCAAAGCAACCGCCGCGATCCGCACAGGCCCGATGGCATGACCATAGGCAAAGCGCGAAATCAGCAGCACGAAAATCGGTGAGGTGAACAGCCCAGCCGCCACCAAAGCCACCGGCAAAAATGCAAGCGCCCCAAAATAAATCACCATCGCCGCGCCATGCAGCGCCGAGCGTGCCAGCACCGCCCCAAGCCGCACCGGCCGCAGCCGCCAGCCCAGCGCAGCCGCCACCCCTCCCAGCAAAACCATCGCCATAGCGGTGCGGATGGCGTGAAACTGCCATAGCCCCGTCTCGGCCGCGATCACCCGCACATAGTTATCGGTAAATCCGATCAAGCCGGCATAGGCGCAAATCAATCCGGCAGCGGCGAGGGTTCTGTCTTGGGTCAAGGTCATGCTCCATTTCCCCCAGAAGGCCCGAGCCAGCGCTTTCTGCGCGCCCAAAACCGACATCTGCTTGCCGTATAAGTTGCGCAGCCGCCGAAAACCGCCACATCATGTTGTGGAACCGCAACCAAGGCGATAGAATACCCGCAAAAGCTTACGAAAAGGCATATCGAGCCGATGACGGCGTTGCGGAAATACCAAAGGCTGGAAAGCAGTGGCCTGTGGCGTGAGACGCCAGAGGCACGGCTGCAAGAGGTGCTGGTCGCCCTGCGTTCGACCACGCTGATTTTGGCCGATCCAAAAACCGAAATACCGCTGACGCAATGGTCGCTGCCGGCGCTGCGGCGGTTGAACCCTGCGCAGCTGCCTGCCGTTTATGCCGTGGCAGATGACAAGGGCGAGACGCTAGAGATAGAAGACCGCGATATGATCTTGGCGCTGGAGACCGTCAAGGACACGCTCGAGCGGCGGCGTCCCCAGACCGGACGGCTGCGCGGATCTTTGCTGGGCGGCACCGCGGCGGTTTTGCTTGCCTTGGCGCTGTTCTGGCTGCCCGGATCGCTGATTGACTATACCGCCAATATGCTGCCGCTGACGACCCGGGCGCAATTGGGGCAATTGGCCTTGGCGGATCTGCGGCGGCTGACTGGCTCGGCCTGCACCTCGCCTCTGGGCTCTGCCGCGCTCGAGCGGATGGCGCGGCGGATTGACCCGATCTCGCCACCTATGATCAGGATCTTGCGCGAGGGTCTGGGCCGCCCTGCCTCACTGCCCGGCGATCTGGTGCTTTTACCCGAACGGATGCTGGCGCAAAGTGATGGAGCCGATGCGATTGCGGGCATGGTTATCGCCGAGCGACGCCGCGTGGTTGGCCGCGAGCCGACCAAGGCCCTGCTGCATTACGCCGGACTATGGGCGACCTTGCGGCTGCTGACCAGCGGAAGCATGGCACCGCAAAGCCTTGCAGGCTATGGCGAAATCTTCTTGCAGACCGAACCCGCCGCCCTAACCGATGCAGACCTGATCTCGGCCTTCAAAACCGCGGCGATCACGACGCGCCCCTATGAAGACCTGCTGAACGCCGCCGTCAAAGCCGAACCACATCTGGCCGATCCGATGCCAAATGGCAGTGATCCTGTGGTGCTGGAAGACGGAGTTTGGCTTGGCCTGCAAGCGATCTGCCAATAGGCTGAAAAACAAAAAGCCCGCAAGAATGCGGGCTTTTCCAATATATCACGAAGCCTTAGCGCAAAAATGCGTCGCCAAATCCGGCTTGCCGCGCCAGCTGTAAGGCTGCTTTCGCCTGATCTGGCGAACCGAAGGGCCCGGCAAACACAACCTGCAAAGGTTTGCCCGCCTTGACCAAATGACTTTTGGCCACCGGCAGCCCCAGCGCCTGCACCCGTTCCGCGGCACCTGCCGCATTCGAGGCGAGACCAAAGGTGCCAATCTGCACAAAACTGCGCGCAATGGGTTGAGAAGCTGCGCTCATGCTCGAGATCGTCACCCGCGACCGCAGGGCGACAGGTGCCGTTGCCGCTGTGACAATCTGGGCCGGCACCCTGCGGGTCCAGACGCGGTCTTGCGCCGCCTGCCCCTCTGCGGTGCCAATGCCACGTTTTGGGTTCAGCCGGTCATCTTTCCATGCCAATTTATAGCCAGCAGGCGGGGTAAAGATGGTCTGCGAGCTGGCTGCCGTTTGCAGCGGTTGCACGATTTTGCGCGCCGGCGCGGCCTTGGGCGTGGTGGGCTCTTGCACAGTGGCTGCGCGCAAAGAGGCTCCGGGCGGCGTGCCTGTCGGATAAGTCGGCGCGTGCCAGCCGTTTGTGGTGCCATCGCCTTTGGTACACATCACCCCAGTGCCGCCATTGCGCAGGCGTATGACTTCGACCACCGGAGCCGAGGTTGAACAGGCGATTTGCCCCTTGGCAGGGCCCTGCGTGGTGACGCGATCGTAAGTTGAAACCGTAGGCGCCAAGGCTGCTACGGGCGCCGCAACCGGTACGGCTTTGACAAGGGCTTCGGGCATCATCTTGCTGGCCACGGTCGCAAGCGGTGCTTTGAGCGGTGCGGTCGGCGGTTTTGCCGCCAGCACGGGCGCCACCATCGGCGCGGTCTCTGGCACGGCTGCCACTTCTGCTGTGGGGGTGGGGCCCATATTGCAGACGGGTTTGCGCTGCGCATCGACACGCGGATACCACTGAGCAGCACCCGAGCTTTCAACCCGCATGAAGACGCAGCCGCGGCTGTCGACATATTGCAGGCCTTTAAAGCTGGACGACGGACGCTCGGCTGGCCCGCCTATTTGCGCGATATTCTGCGCGCTGGCGCTGACTGGCCCAAGCAAAGCCGCACAAACTGCGGCCGAAAACATTTTATACAACATAAGCTACCCCCACGTAGGTGAGGGTAGAATGCGTCAAGATTATGGCAGAGTAAAGAGAAACAATCCCCTATTTAGTGCCAAACATCCGATCACCCGCATCCCCTAGACCGGGAACGATATAGCCGTGGTCGTTCAGATGGCTGTCAAGCGAGGCCGTGACGATCGGCACATCGGGATGCGCCTCTTTCATCCGCGCAACGCCTTCGGGGGCGGCCAGCAGACACAAAAAGCGGATATTCTTCGCGCCGGCCTGCTTTAACAACGAAATCGCCGCCGCCGAGGAATTGCCAGTGGCCAGCATCGGATCGACCACAATCGAAATCCGCTCGTCCAGATGATCGGGCAACTTGCAGTAATATTGCACCGGCTCCAGCGTTTCTGGGTCACGATAAAGCCCCACAAAGCCCACACGCGCCGCGGGGATCAGCTCTAGAATACCGTCCAAAAGCCCGTTGCCCGCCCGCAAGATCGAGATCAGCGCCAGCTTTTTGCCGTCAATCGTCGGCGCATCCATCGGTTCCAGCGGGGTTTCGATATGTTTGGTGGTCATCGGCAATTCGCGCGTGACCTCATAGGCCAAAAGCAGGCTGATCTCGCGCAACAACTGGCGAAAGCTGGCGGTCGAGGTGTCTTTTTCCCGCATTAAGGTCAGCTTGTGCTGCACCAAAGGGTGCGAAACGACGGTCAAATGTTCAGCCATTGGCCTGCTCCAGTCTGCTTTGAATAAGGGTTTTGGTTTCGGCATCGCAAAATGCCGCCTCGATCGAGGTGCGGGCGATTTGGGCGAAAACGCCCTCGTCCCAGTCAAAGGCGCGATGCAACATCTCGTATTCGCGCGTCATTGTGGTGTGGAAAAACGGCGGATCATCGGTGCTGATCGTCACTTTGACACCGCGCTTCAGCATCTCGGCAATCGGATGGGCGCGAAAATCTTTGTAAAGCCCAAGCGCCACATTCGAGCCGGGGCAAAGTTCCAGCACGATGCCGCGCTCGGCGATTTCATCCACCAGCGCCAGATCTTCAATCGCGCGCACGCCGTGGCCAACGCGTTCAACACCCAGATCATTGATCGCATCACGCACAGACTCTGGCCCGCCCCATTCGCCCGCATGCGCCGTAATCCGCAGCCCGGCCTCGCGCGCCATATCAAAAGACCACGCAAAATCAGCGAGTTTGCCGATCTTCTCGTCGCCGCCAATGCCAAAGCCGGTGATAAAGCGCCCCGCCGTCTCGGCCGCACAGCGCGCGGTTTGCCGCGCCTTTTCGGGGCCGAAATGCCGGATCGGAGTGATGATGCCGCGCAAGGTGATGCCAAAATCGGCCTCGGCCTTGGCGGCGGCCTCTTCAATCGCGTGCAGATATTCGCGCCAAGCGATCAAATCGCGACCACCGCAGAAATCGGGCGACAGAAAGCATTCGGAATAAATCACGCCATTGGCGGCACTTTGTTCCAAGACCGCCAGCGTCAGGCGGTAAAAATCCTGCGGGCTTTGCAGCACCGTGGTGGCGGCCTCGTAGACCTTCAGAAAATCCCAGAAATCGGCAAAGCGGTAGCCGCCGCTTTCGGTAAAAATTCCGGCAATATCAATGTGCTTTTCCTTGGCAAGCCCGCGCACAAAGGCGGGCGGCGCCCCACCTTCCAGATGCAGATGCAGCTCGACCTTCGGCAAGTCTTTGATCGTCATAGAAAGCTCCTTCCAACCCCATGGCTGGCCACGCCCAAATGCTGCGCCACGCTTGCCCCAACATCGGCAAAGGCGCAATGGCCCAAGGATCCCGTGCCCGCGCCCGCGCAAAGCACCGGAACCCGCTCGCGCGTGTGTTCGGTGCCGCGCCAGGTTGGGTCGTTGCCATGATCGGCGGTGAAAATCGCCAGATCGCCAGGCCGAAGCCGTGCCAAAAAGCTGCCCGCGCGGGCGTCAAACCACTCGAGCGCGCGGGCATAGCCCGCAACATCGCGCGGGTGGCCGTAAAGGCTGTCAAACTCCACAAAGTTGGCAAAGGTCAATGAACCTGCCTCGGCCTGCCCTGTCAGCGCATCTAAATGATCGAAAAGTGCAATATCTGAAGAACCCTTGTGCAAGGCCCCAACCCCCTTCATCGAGAAGATATCGCCAATCTTTCCAATCGCATGCGTCGCCCGCCCCGCGTTTGCAACCCAGTCAAGCAGCGTGGCCGCTGGCGGGTCCATCGCGTAATCATGCCGGTTGGGCGTGCGGTAGAAATCGCTTACCCCGCCGCGAAAGGGCCGCGCGATCACCCGCCCGACCTTCATCGCATGCAGATGCGGCGCCAGATCGGCGCAAAGCTTGAGCAAGCGGTCCAGCCCAAAGCTGTCTTCATGCGCCGCAATCTGGAACACGCTGTCGGCCGAGGTATAGCAAATCGGCCAGCCCAAGCGCTGATGCTCGGCAAAATGCCGCGCGATGATCGGCATGCCAGAGGCGTGGCAATTGCCCAAAATCCCCTTGGTTCCGGCCAGTTTGCAGACAAGATCCACCAGATCGGGCGGAAAGGCGGGGCTTGAGTCGGGGAAATAGGTCCAATCCCAAGGCACCGGCACCCCGGCAAGCTCCCAATGCCCCGAGGGCGTGTCCTTGCCGCGCGACACTTCGGTTGCAGCCCCCCAGCGGCCCTGTGGGGTTGCCGAAAACCCCGCCGCCGTCTGCCCCGAGGCGAGTTTGATCGCGGCCCCTAAGCCCAAAGCATCCAGATGCGGCATCCGCAGCGGGCCTTGGCGGCCAATATCTGCCCGCCCTGCGGCGCATTCTGCCGCGATATGGGCCAAGGTATTGGCGCCTGCATCGCCAAAATCGGCGGCATCGGGGGCGCCGCCACAGCCCACAGAATCCATCACAATCAGAAAGGCCCGCGCCATTCAGGCAATCCTTTTCAAAATCAAATCAGGGTCTTCGGGAAGAGCCGCGCCCAAAGCATAGGCGGCTTGGATCTGCGCAATCGCCTGTTCGGCAGCGGCTTCGGTGGCGGCATGCACCATGCACAACGGATCGCCCGCCGCGATATCTTCGCCGATCCCCGCAAGTTCAGACAGCCCGACCGAAAGGTTCAACCGATCACCCTCGCGCAGCCGCCCACCACCCAGACCGACCACTGTCAGCCCCAAAGCTTGGCCATCGACCCGCTGCACAAAGCCGGTGCTAAGGCTTGGCACCTCGCGGATCACCGCCGCAGCAGGAAGCCGATCTGGCCAGCGGTCGACAAAATCGTGCGGCCCGCCTTGCGCAGCCACCATCCGGCCAAAAATCTCAGCCGCAGCGCCTGAATCCAAGGCCTGCTCGATCCTCAAGGCTCCATCTGCGGGATCATCGGCCAGCCCGCCCAGCGCCAAAGCCTCGCCGCCCAGCGCCATAGTGATATCCCACAGCGCCGAGTTTACGCTGGTGCCGGTCAGGGTTTCCATCACTTCGATCACTTCAAGCGCATTGCCCGCAGCCGTTGCCAAAGGTTGGCTCATATCGGTGATCAGCGCCGTGGTCATGCAGCCCGCACCCTGTGCCGTCGAGACCAGCGCGCGGGCCAAAGCCTCGGCCTCGGCCAGCGTTTTCATAAACGCCCCCGAGCCGCATTTTACATCAAGAACAAGCGCTTCCAGCCCCGCCGCCAGCTTTTTCGACAGAATCGAGGCGGTGATCAGATCCACCGACTCGACCGTGCCCGTGACATCGCGCAGCGCGTAAAGCCTGCGATCAGCCGGCGCAATTTCCGCGCTGGCCGAGACAATTGCGCAGCCGACATCATTCAGCTGCGCGCGCAATTGCGCCTCGGTCAGGCCGGTGCGAAAGCCGGGGATGGCTTCCAGCTTGTCCAAAGTGCCGCCGGTATGACCCAAACCGCGCCCCGAAATCATCGGAACATAGGCCCCGCAAGCAGCCAAGGCAGGGGCAAGCAGCAGCGACACACAATCGCCAATCCCCCCCGTCGAATGCTTGTCCAGCACCGGCCCCGGCATATCCCAGTGCAGCACATGACCGCTGTCGCGCATCGCACGGGTCAGCGCCACGCGGCCCTCATCCCCAAGCCCTTGCAGCAGCACCGCCATGGCAAAGGCACCCGCCTGCGCATCACTGACCGCACCAGAGGCCAAGCCCTGCGCAAACCACTGCAAATCGGCCGCCGAGGGGTGTCCGCCGTCGCGCAGCGTGGTGATAATGGCGCGGGCGTCGCTCATGCGCGGTCCATATGCGCCTGACTAAACACGCCGGGCAAAAGCTGGGCCACGGTCAGCGTTTTTGATTTTCCGTCGGTGGTGCAAAGGGTTACCTTGACGTCCTGCGCCGCAAATTCGGCGATTTTTTGTCGACATCCGCCACAGCAAGGCACAGGTTCGGGGCTGTCGGCGATCACCACAATTTCGGCAATGCGGGTGTCGCCCGCCGCAATCATTGCGGCAATGGCACCGGCTTCGGCGCAAGTGCCTTCGGGGTAGGCGACGTTTTCGACGTTGCAGCCAATATGCACGCGCCCTTCCACCGACATAATCGCCGCGCCAACGTGAAAGCGCGAATAGGGCACATAGGCGCGCAAACGCACCGCCGTTGCGGCTTCCAGCAATGTCATAAGCGGCTCCAATCCTTGACCATCCGGTCAGTAAGTGTGGGCCGCTTCGGGTTCAAGTGCAAGCCTGCCGTTACAGGATTTCCGTCGGCGGATTGCCCGGCAAAGACACCTCCATCAGCATCAGATCGGCGCTGGCCTGCGCATAGCGCGTCGCCATCGCAGGCGGAATGACAAAGGCGTCGCCAGCCTCGAGCCGGAACGGCGCTTTGCCCTCGCCCTCCAGCAGCATCGAGCCTGTCATCACAAAGCCAAACAGAATATCGCCTGCGTGTTTGGTCCAAGGCGCCTCGCCGGTGGGGCGGGCGACCATCACGCTGGCAACCCCTTTGGTATTGGCGTTGATCGTGGTGTCGCGCGCCTCGAACCCCGGAATGCGGTAGGGCTTGAACTCGCCAGTGGCGCCAAGATTGTGCACAAAGCGCTGGCCCTGCCATTCACGATCGGGGTTAAAGCTGGCGGTGGGCAGGGTCATCTCGTGGTCGATTTCGGTGACATGTTCGGCAGGCACGCCAATTTCAACCACCTGAACGCCTTCAGAATGCAGCACCTTATGGCGAATGCCGGGCGGCTGAATAAAGCAATCGCCCGCCGCGATCCGCAGGATACCGCCTTGATCTTCATACAAAACATCAACCCAGCCCGCGACGCAAAAGATCAGCTGAAAGCCGACCTTGTGGAAATGCACCATATCGGGCACCGGGCCGTCGGGCACGCGAATGTGGCTGGCGATCATCGCCCCGCCCAGCCGTGTCGGGATCAGGTCGCGGTATTCCATCCCCGCCCGCCCGATCACCCAAGGTGCCTGATCCGCCAAGCGCCGCACCACAAAGGCGTGTTCGGTGGCGGGCAAAACCAGCGGCGGGTCCAGCGCATCGACCTCGACCTTGGTGCCACCCGGCGAAGTGAGCGCACGCGCGCCACCTGCAAAATCGGCGTCGTCGGTCAAAATCCGCAGCAATGCTGGGGCTGCTTGCGCGCCTGCATCCAGCCGCAGCCGCAAACCATGCCCCGAAACCACCGCCACCGCCGGATTGTCGGCGGGATAGATCATATCCATCCGCATCGCCAAGGTCTTGGTGAAAAACGGTAAATCGCCACGCAGATCGGTGGTTGGCACCACAATCTCGGCGCGGATTTCGGCGGTGGTCTCGGACATAGCAATTCCCTTTTGTTTGCGGCAGAGTGCTGCGGGACAGATTGATTTGCAAGCAGAGCCATAAACAGCTTTTGGATTGCGCCTGTTGGCGATAAATTCAAAATGGTTTAAGGCTAAACGAAATTTGGGTTGGAGAGCACAATGGAAGAGACGCGGCAGGATAACGCACGGCAAGCGGCGCTGGATTATCACGAATTTCCCAAGCCGGGAAAGTTAGAGATCCGTGCGACCAAACCTTTGGCCAATGGCCGCGATCTGTCGCGCGCCTATTCCCCCGGCGTGGCAGAAGCCTGCCTTGAGATCAAAGCCGATCCTGCCACGGCCAGCCGCTACACCTCGCGCGGCAATCTTGTGGCGGTGGTCTCGAACGGAACTGCTGTCTTAGGCCTTGGAAACATTGGTGCTTTGGCGTCAAAGCCGGTGATGGAAGGCAAGGCGGTTCTGTTCAAGAAATTCGCCAATATTGATTGCTTTGACATCGAGGTGAACGAATCCGACCCCTATAAGCTTGCCGATATCGTCTGCGCGCTTGAACCGACCTTTGGCGCGATCAACCTTGAAGACATCAAATCTCCCGATTGTTTCATCGTTGAACAAATCTGCCGCGAGCGGATGAAGATTCCGGTCTTTCACGACGATCAGCATGGCACTGCCATCGTGGTGGGGGCTGCGGCCACCAATGCGCTGCATGTCGCGGGCAAGAAATTCGCCGACATTAAGGTCGTCTCGACGGGCGGTGGTGCGGCTGGAATCGCTTGCCTGAACATGCTGCTGAAGCTGGGCGTCAAACGCGAAAACGTCTGGCTTTGCGATCTTGCGGGCCTTGTCTACGCAGGCCGCACCGATCAGATGACCGAGCAGAAGGCGGCTTTCGCGCAAGGCAGCACGCCAAAAACGCTGGCCGAGGTGATTGTGGGCGCGGATTTGTTCCTTGGCCTGTCGGGCCCCGGCGTTTTGACGCCTGAAATGGTGCAATCGATGACCCGCCAGCCGATTGTTTTTGCGCTGGCAAACCCGACGCCAGAAATCCTGCCTGATGCCGTGCGCGCGGTGGTGCCTGATGCGATCATGGCGACGGGGCGTTCGGATTTTCCCAATCAAGTCAACAACGTGCTGTGTTTCCCCTTTATCTTCCGCGGCGCGCTGGATGTTGGGGCGACCACGATCAACGCCGAGATGGAGCTGGCCTGCATCGAAGGCATTGCAGCCCTTGCCCGCGCCACCACCAGCGCCGAGGCCGCCGCCGCCTATTCGGGCGAAAAGTTGTCGTTCGGGGCAGATTATCTGATCCCGAAACCCTTTGACCCGCGTCTGATCGGCGTGGTCGCAAGCGCTGTGGCCAAAGCCGCGATGGAAACCGGCGTCGCCACCCGCCCCATCGCCGATATCGAGGCCTACCGCGAGAAACTTGACGGCTCGGTGTTCAAATCGGCGCTGATCATGCGCCCGGTGTTTGAAGCCGCCGCCCAAGTCACCCGCCGCATCATCTTTGCTGAAGGCGAGGACGAACGCGTGCTGCGCGCGGCCAATGCGATGCTGGAGGAAACCACCGACAAGCCGATCCTGATCGGCCGCCCCGAGGTGATTGCAAACCGCTGCGAACGTGCGGGCCTGCCGATCCGGCCGGACAAAGACTTTGAGATCATCAATCCCGAAAGCGACCACCGCTATCGTGACTACTGGGGATCGTACCACGAGCTGATGGCGCGCCAAGGCGTCACCCCCGATATTGCGCGCGCGGTGATGCGCACCAATTCCACCGCAATCGCCGCCGTTGGCGTGCACCGCGGCGATGCCGACAGCATGATCTGCGGCACCTTCGGGCAATATCTGTGGCATCTGGGCTATGTGCGCCAGATTTTGGCCCGCGAAGGCCGCAGCCCACAGGGCGCTTTGTCGCTGATGATCTTGGAAGACGGCCCTTTGTTCATCGCCGACACCCAGATCAACCCGGTGCCAAGCCCCGAGCAGATCGCGCAAAGCGCGATTGGCGCAGCGCGCCATGCCCGCCGGTTTGGCGTGGTGCCCAAGGTGGCGCTGTGCAGCCATTCGAACTTTGGCAATCTGGACAGCGATTCCGGCCGCCGTGTGCGCGCGGCTATGGAAATTCTGGACGCCCGCGAGGTCGATTTCGAATATGAGGGCGAGATGAGCGCCGATGCAGCCCTTGACCCCGAGCTGCGCACCCGCATCTTCCCCAATGCACGCCTGCACGGGCCCGCCAATATTCTGGTCTTTGGCTATACCGATGCCGCCAGCACCGCGCGCAATATGCTGAAATTCAAGGCAGGCGGGCTTGAGGTGGGGCCGATCTTGATGGGCATGGGCAACTTGGCCCATATCGTCACGCCGTCGATCACGGCGCGCGGGCTTTTGAACATCGCGGCCTTGGCTGGCACGCCTGTCGGGCATTACGGCTAAACAACTTGGGTTTGCAGAGTTTTTCAGGAAACTTTGCAAACCCCGCCACATTTCGCCCAAATCCGCATATATATCCGAGTTTTGCAAATGTTTGCGCCGAAGCTTTGGCAATATATGCAAAGTTTTCGCAGCCACGGCTTCGCAAACCTTGCGCGACTCGGGGTCAGGCGCGTAACACTTTGGCAGCTTTGGAGGAGGCATCTATGGGCTATGGTGAGGTTTATGCGGGCTGGAAGGCCGACCCAGAGGCGTTCTGGATGGAGGCCGCAGGCCAGATCGACTGGGTGCAACCGCCAAGTCGTGCGCTGAACGACAGCCGCGCGCCGCTTTACGAATGGTTCACCGATGCCACGGTCAATGCCTGCTATAACGCGGTGGATCGCCATGTTCTGGCCGGACGCGGCGACCAGCTTGCGATCATCCACGACAGCCCGGTGACGCAATCGAAGCATGGCATCACCTATGCCGAGCTGCAAACCCGCGTCGCCTCGCTGGCAGGCGCGCTGCGCGCCAAGGGTGTGCAAAAGGGCGACCGCGTGATCATCTATATGCCGATGGTGCCCGAAGCGCTGGAGGCGATGCTGGCCTGCGCCCGGCTTGGCGCGATTCACTCGGTGGTTTTTGGCGGCTTTGCGGCTGCCGAACTGGCGGTGCGGATCGACGATTGCACCCCAAAGGCCATTATCGCCGCCAGCTGCGGCATCGAGCCCAGCCGCGTTGTGCATTACAAACCGCTGCTGGATATGGCGATCGACATGGCCAGCCACAAGCCAGATTTCTGCGTGATTTTGCAGCGTGAACAAGAGGTTGCCAAGCTGATTGAAGGCCGTGATGTGGCTTGGCACAGCTTTCAATATGGCGTGACCCCGGCCGAATGTGTGCCCGTTTCGGGCGATCATCCGGCCTATATCCTTTACACCTCGGGCACCACCGGCGCGCCGAAGGGTGTGGTGCGGCCAACCGCGGGCCATCTGGTGGCGCTGAACTGGACCATGCGCGCGATTTATGATTGTGGCGCGGGCGATGTGTTTTGGGCGGCCTCGGATGTGGGCTGGGTCGTGGGGCACAGCTATATCTGCTATGCGCCGCTGATCGCGGGCTGCACCACCATCGTGTTTGAAGGCAAGCCCGTGGGCACCCCCGATGCGGGCACGTTCTGGCGGGTGATTGCCGAACACAAAGTGCGGGCGTTCTTTACCGCCCCCACGGCCCTGCGCGCCATCAAGCGCGATGATCCAAATGGCGAGCTGCCCTCGCATTACGATCTGTCAAACCTGAAAACCCTGTATCTGGCGGGCGAGCGCGCGGATCCTGACACCATCACTTGGGCGCAAACCCATGTGAAAGTGCCGGTGATCGACCATTGGTGGCAGACCGAAACCGGCTATGCGATTGCCGCAAACCCAATGGGGATTGAACATCTGCCGGTCAAAATCGGCTCGCCTTCGGTGGCGATGCCGGGCTTTGATGTGCAAATTCTGGATGAGGGCGGCCATCCGGTGGCGCCAGGCACTTTGGGCGCGATTGCGATCAAACTGCCGCTGCCTCCGGGCACCCTGCCCACGCTTTGGAACGCGGAAGAGCGGTTCAAGAAGTCGTATCTTGCGCATTTCCCTGGCTTTTATGAAACCGGCGATGCGGGCTATGTCGATGCGGACGGCTATCTTTACATCATGGCGCGCACCGATGATGTGATCAATGTGGCAGGACACCGGCTGTCGACCGGCGCGATGGAAGAGGTTTTGGCCAACCACCGCGATGTGGCTGAATGTGCGGTGATTGGCGTCGCCGATGCGCTGAAAGGCCAGACGCCGATCGGGTTTTTGTGCCTGAACACCGGCTCTGATCGCGCGGCTGCCGATGTGGTGAAAGAATGTGTCGCCTTGATGCGCGAGAAAATCGGCCCCGTTGCCGATTTCAAACGCGCGATTGTGGTGGACCGTCTGCCAAAAACCCGCTCGGGCAAGATTTTGCGCGGCACCATGGTGAATATCGCTGACTGCAAGCCTTGGAAGATGCCCGCAACCATCGACGATCCGGCGATTTTGGATGAAATCACCCAAGCGCTGCAAACGCTGGGCTATGCCAAGGGCTAATGGGCGCTAGACAAATGCCGCGGGACGGGTAACTTTGGGGTTGGTCAAAGGCTGCGCCAGAGCGCTGCGTTTTTGGCCGCCCAGACCTAAAGCCATCGGAACTCTCGCGTGACAGACGTCGCCCCCAGCCTTGAGACGGGTTTTATCGGCACATCCGAGCCGATGCGCCAGATCCAGACCACGATCCGCGCGGTTGCGCGCTCGATGGCGACGGTGTTTATCACCGGTGAAAGCGGCACCGGCAAAGAGCTGTGCGCACTGGCGGTGCATGGCCAATCGCCACGCGGTCGCGGACCGTTTATCGCGTTGAACTGCGGCGCTATTCCGCAAGATCTGCTGGAATCCGAAGTCTTTGGCCATATGAAGGGCAGCTTTACCGGCGCTTTGTCCGACAAACCGGGGGCTGCTTCGGCGGCGGATGGCGGCACTTTGTTTCTGGACGAGATCTGCGAAATGGCCCCGGCGTTGCAAACCAAACTGCTGCGGTTCTTGCAAACCTCGACGATTGTGCCGGTGGGGGCGACGCGCCCGCGCAAGGTGAATGTGCGCATCATCTGCGCTACCAACCGCGACCCGATGGAGGCGGTGCGAAGCGGCCAGTTCCGCGAAGATCTGTTCTACCGGCTGTTTGTGGTGCCGATCCACATGCCACCGCTGCGCGAGCGCGGCACCGATGTGTTGGAAATTGCCGAGGCAGCCTTGCACCGCTTTGCCTGTGAGGAACAAAAGATATTTCAAGGCCTTAGCCCCGAAGTTCGCGCGCTTTTCCTATCGCTGCGCTGGCCGGGGAATGTGCGGCAACTGCTGAATGTGATCCGAAATATCGTGGTGCTGCACGACGAAGGCCAAGTGCAGCTGTCGATGTTGCCAAAATCGCTGCACGCCAGCAGCTTGGCCGAACCAGCCCCTGCGGCCCCCACAGCGCAGATGGCGCTGGCGGGTCTGATTGGCCGGCCTTTGGCCGAAATCGAGCGTATGGTGATCGAGGCCAGCTTGGCCCAAAGCGGCGGTTCGGTGCCAAAGGCGGCGCGGATGCTCGAGCTTTCCCCCTCGACGCTTTACCGCAAGATCGAGGCTTGGGGGAAAACTTAGGCGAATTGCTCGACGATCAGCCGCTCTTCCAAGCCATGGCCCGGATCGAACAGAATGTGATGCCGGATTGCGGGCTGCGAGCGGATCTCGACCCGCAGCACATCGGTGACCGGGCGGCTGTCGGCATCGGCCCGCACCGGGCGTTTGTCGTGTTCCAAGACATCAAAGCGCACCACGACGCCCTTGGGCAGCAGCGCGCCACGCCAGCGCCTTGGCCGAAACGCCGCCATCGGCGTCAGGGCCAGCACATCCGAGCCAATCGGCAAAATCGGACCATGGGCAGAATAGTTATAGGCGGTCGATCCGGCAGGGGTGGCCAGCAAAACCCCGTCGCAAACCAATTCTTCCAGCCGCACCTTGCCATCGACCGAAATCCGCAGCTTGGCCGCCTGCGGACCCGAGCGCAGCAGCGACACCTCGTTGATCGCCAGTTGCACGGTCTCGGATCCATCGACGCAAAGCGCGCGCATCTCCAATGGGTTGATCACCGCCCCCTCGGCGGCGGCAAGCCGCGCGGGCAGGTCTTCGGCCGAATAGGCATTCATCAAAAACCCGATGGTGCCGCGGTTCATGCCGTAAACCGGCACTTCGCTTTGCTTGGTCTCGTGCAGGGTTTGCAGCATAAAGCCGTCGCCCCCCAGCGCCACCACCACATCGGCATTGGCAAGGTCATGCTGGCCATAAAGCGCGATCATCTCGGCCAAAGCCTCTTGCGCCACCGGAGCGGAGCTTGCCACAAAGGCTATGCGTTGAAAGCTCACGACCGACTCTCCCTTGTCTGCGGCCCGCAGTCTTGGCCGCTTTGCCCCCAAACTCAAGCCCTGACAGCCGCAGACGGGGTGCAAAAAGTTTCGTATCGGAAACAAGACTTCGCCCAGAGCGGTTTTCCTGTCGCAATCGGCCTTTTCCTTAGGCCCCCTATCGCCTAGATAAGCGTAAATCGCCCTTCACCGCAGGAGACGCCATGACCGCCCACCGTGACACCGGATTTTTCACCGAAAGCCTGTCGACCCGTGATCCAGAGCTTTTCGGCTCGATCACCAATGAACTGGGCCGTCAGCGCCACGAGATCGAGCTGATCGCCTCGGAAAACATCGTCAGCCGCGCGGTTATGGAAGCGCAAGGCTCGGTGATGACCAACAAATACGCCGAAGGCTATCCGGGCAAGCGCTATTACGGCGGCTGCGAATTTGTCGATGTGGCCGAAACCCTTGCGATCGAGCGCGCCAAAGAGCTGTTCGGCTGTGCTTTCGCCAATGTGCAGCCAAACTCGGGCTCGCAGGCCAACCAAGGCGTGTTTACCGCGCTGATCAAGCCCGGCGACACGATTTTGGGCATGGATCTGGCTTCGGGTGGCCACCTGACGCATGGGGCTGCGCCAAACCAATCGGGCAAATGGTTCAACGCGATCAAATACGGTGTGCGCCAGCAAGACAGCCTGATCGACTATGATCAGGTCGAAGCCTTGGCCGTCGAGCATCAGCCAAAGCTGATCATCGCGGGCGGCTCTGCCGTGCCGCGCCAGATCGACTTTGCCCGCTTCCGCGCGATTGCCGATAAGGTTGGCGCTTATCTTTTGGTGGATATGGCGCATTTTGCTGGTCTTGTGGCGGGTGGCGCGCATCCCTCGCCCTTCCCTTATGCCGATGTGGCAACCACCACGACCCACAAAACCCTGCGCGGCCCGCGCGGCGGCATGATCCTGACCAACAACGAAGAGCTGGCGAAAAAGTTCAACTCGGCGATCTTCCCCGGCATTCAGGGCGGCCCCTTGATGCATGTGATCGCCGCCAAAGCCGTGGCTTTTGGCGAGGCACTGCGCCCCGAGTTCAAAGACTATGCCGCCCAAGTGATCAAGAACGCCCAAGCTTTGGCCGATGAGCTGATGAAGGGTGGCATCGACATCGTCACCGGCGGCACCGACACCCATGTGATGCTGGTCGATCTGCGCCCCAAGGGGGTGAAGGGCAATGCCACCGAAAAGGCCTTGGGCCGCGCCAATATCACCTGCAACAAGAACGGCATTCCGTTTGACCCTGAAAAGCCAATGGTGACCTCGGGCGTGCGGCTTGGCACCCCTGCCGGCACCACCCGTGGCTTTGGCGAGGCAGAGTTCCGCCAGATCGGTCAGTGGATTGTCGAGGTTGTAGACGGGCTTGCCGCCAATGGCGAAGAGGGCAACGCGGCCGTCGAGGCTTCGGTGAAAGCCCGTGTCGAGGCGCTGTGCAAAGCCTTCCCGATCTATCCGGGTCTGTAAAATATTGCAAAAATACGCAAAGGCCCCGCGGTTGTGGGGCCTTTTTTATGGGCGGATCTTGCCACAAGACCGCTTTGGGGCAGACAGCCCGCCTCAGCCACGCTAGGGTTTTGCCATGTTAGCCACCACTGTGATCGCAGCCACTGCCCCCCTGCCCGCAACCCCTGCGCTTTTGATCGTGCATGGGCTGTTCGGCTCTGCCCGCAACTGGGGCGTGATCGCGCGCCACCTTGCCAGCAGCCGCGATGTGGTTTCGGTTGATATGCGCAACCACGGGCAAAGCCCGCGCGAAAGCAGCCAAAGCTATCCCGATATGGCGCAGGATCTGGCCGAGGTGATCATGGCCCATGGTGCGCCGATGGATGTGCTGGGCCATTCGATGGGCGGCAAGGCCGCGATGCAACTGGCGCTGACGCGGCCCGAATTGCTGCGCAAACTGGTGGTCGCCGATATCGCCCCTGTGGCTTATGGCCATGACCAATCGGGGCATATCCACGCGATGCGGGCGCTGGATCTTCGCGATCTGACCCAGCGCAGCGAAGCCGACCGCAGGCTTTCGGCCCAGATCGAAGACCCCGCCCTACGGGCGTTTTTCTTGCAATCGCTTGACCTTAAGACACAGCCCCCCGAATGGCGGCTGAACCTTGATGTGCTGGAAGCAGAGATGCCCAAGATCGTGGGCTGGCCTGATACCAAGGGCGAGTTTGACCACCCAACGCTGTTTTTGACCGGCGGGCGCTCGCATTATGTGCGCGCCGAGCACCGCGACACCATCAAGGCGCTGTTCCCCAAGGCGCGCTTTGCCAAGCTGCCCGATGCCGGCCATTGGCTGCATGCCGAGGCCCCGCGCGCCTTTGAACAAACCGTCGAGGTGTTCTTACAGGCCTAGTCCTGCGGCCGCTTCATCCGCAGCAAAAGCCCGTCTTTCAAGATAAACTGATGGTAAAGCGCCGCCGCGATATGGCCCAAGATCACCACGATCAGCACGGGCTTTAACCAGCCATGCGCCTCGACCAGCAGCGATTGGTTGCCATACCAACCGATCAGACCCGTCAGCGGCACCGCCAGCATCAAGCCATAAAGCCCGATATGGCCCCAATGCGCCACCAAAGCCATCTTTGCGGTTGTGCCCACGGGATCCGCCGGCACGCCACGGGTAAAGCGCAGCACCAAACGCCACAGCACAAAGGCCAAGATCGCCACGCCGACAACGATATGCGCCCAGACCGAAAGCGACATCGCTGCCACGCCAGTTTTGCTAAAGTCGCGCCATGCGTGGCTCATGTCATCGCCCAAGATCAGCTGGAATAAGATCAGAGCCGCCACGCCCCAGTGCAAAGCAATCTGCAACGCTGAATAGCCTTTTGGCTGTGACATAAGCTAATCCTTAACCTTGTTACTCTTCCAACATCATAACGACGAATTGCGTTGTCGGCAACGCAAGCAGCGCGCCAATCAAAGCGCAAATCCCCAACATCATAGCCGAGGCATTACCCGTCAGCAAGGCAACCGCCACACAAAGCGTCATCAATACCAAAGCAATCCTCGCAAACATTACCGCCAGATAAAGCGTCATCGTCAAGCGCCTCCGATAGGGGTCTTGAAACAGCAGCACTCGCGAAAATTGGGATATACAAAAGGCTAGGCCTTGGCTCAACTTAGAGTGCAGGGCTCGCGAAGTATATCCAATAACGACAGGGTCCAGCCAAAAGCCTAGGCTGAGGTCTGCTTTTCAATTTGCCGCCCGATAATCCATGTCGCAGGCAGGGCCAGCACGAAGCCCAGCGCCGCGGCGATCAGGATTGGCTGCAAGGTGTCATATCCTGTTACCAATGCAACCACGATACCGATGCCCATCAGCGTGGTCGAAATCATTGAAAACAGCATCATCATCAAACGCGACATGGCAAACTCCTCTGTGGTTAGACGATCAGCCTAGCCCAGAGCACCCGCGCGTACCTTGATCTGGAGCAAGGTTTGACACGGTTTTGCCGATATCAAAGCCAATGCCCCTAGGCCAGATGGCCTTGGACAAAGGCCACAATATCGCTGGCAGGCCGCGCGCCGGCCAACCGCGCCACCTCGCGACCGCCGCGATACAAAACCAAGGCCGGAATGCCCTGAATGCGCGCGCGTTGGGCGATTTGCGGGTTGTCTTCGGTGTTCAGCTTGGCCAGACGCGCGCGGCCCTTCAGGCTTTGCGCGGCTTTGACAAACTGAGGTGCCATCTGCCGGCAAGGCCCGCACCACGGCGCCCAATAATCCACCAGCAGCGGCAGATCATCGCCGCGCGTGGCCTTGTCATGCGCCTTGGCGTCCAGCTCGATCACCCGGCCATCGACCAAAGCCTCGCCACAAGAGCCGCACTTTGGGCCAGCGCTCAGCCGATCTACCGGCACGCGGTTCATCTGGCCACAGGTGGCACAGGCAAGTTTCACAGCTTCCATCACAGACCTCACATTCATCTTTTAGAATAAGATGCGGGCGCTAGGCCCAAAATGCAAGTCCCCAAACCGCAAGTCCATAGCCAGCCGACCCCGCAAGCGTCGCCGCAACCACAGAGCGGCTGCCCGCATAGGCTGCCAAAACCGCTGCAATGCCGCAGATCATCGGCAGCGCCACCCCGCCTTGCAGCCATGGCATCACCGAGGCCACAAACAGCGTCGCAATCGCCGCAGGGCCGGTTGCCGCCAAAAATCGCGCCAAAATGCCAGTGGGGGCCAAGGTCGATAGATCCGCCCGCGTCGGAAACACCCGAAACGCCCAAGTGCAACAGCCCACCAGCAACGCCAGCGTCAAAACCTCACTGCGCATCTGTGATCCTCCGCAGCATCCCCGTCACCGCCCCCGCCAGCATTCCCGCCAAAATCCCCAGAGTGCCCGAGCCGATCAGCGTCACCAAAACCGTAACCGCTGCGGCCACCGCAATCACCGGCACTTGCGCGCGCGACATGATCGACAACAGCAGCGCCAAGAACAGCGCCGGCAGCATAAAGCCCAAGGCCGCCTCTAGAACCGGCCAGCCTTCCAGCGCGCCACCCCCCGCATAGGCCCCCAGCACCGTGCCTGAAACCCAAGCCGCATAGGCGCCGATGCCAAGCCCAAACATATAGCTTTCCGAAAACTGCCGCCCCCGCGCCAGCGCGCCCAGCGCCGCGCCAAACACCTCGTCCGTCAGCCCAAAGGCCCAGAACAGCGCCCAGCGTTTGCGCGCGGCGGGCCCTGCCCGCTTCATCAGCGCCGGGCCATAAAGTACATGGCGCAGGTTCATCGCGATCAAGGTAAAAGCCGCAATCAAAACCGGCGCGCCGCCTGCAATCAGCGCCAGCGCCAAAAACTGCGAGGCCCCTGCATAGATAATCACCGACAGGCCCGCAGCCTCGGTGGGGCTCAGGCCCGCGCGCACGGCCGCCACGCCAAAGGAAAAGGCGATCGGGAAATAGCCCAGCATAATCGGCAGCGCCCCCGCCAAGCCGGTCAGAAAGGTCGAGGAAGGGGCGGCGGTTTTCATGGGGGCAGGCCTAGCGGCCCGCCCCCAAAGCTGTCAATCACCCCGCGCCCTGCCACGGCACAAAAACGACGTATTGCCGCGGCTTTGGGCTATTCGGCCGCCTGCATATAGCTTTCCAGCGGCGGGCAGGTGCAGATCAAATTGCGGTCGCCAAAGACATTGTCGACGCGGCCAATCGGCGGCCAATATTTATCGACCCGAAACGCGCCGGGCGGAAAGCAGCCCTGCTCGCGCGGGTAGGCGCGGGTCCAATCGGCCACCAGATCCTCAACCGTATGCGGCGCGTGGCGCAGCGGGCTGTCTTGGCTGGAAATCTCGCCCGCCTCGACCGCACGGATTTCAGCGCGGATCGCCAAAAGCGCGGTGATAAAGCGGTCAATCTCGGCCTTGGTCTCGGATTCTGTCGGCTCTACCATCAGGGTGCCAGAGACCGGCCAAGACATCGTCGGCGCGTGAAAGCCGTTATCAATCAAACGCTTGGCGATATCATCCACCGTCACACCCACCTCGGCAAAGGGGCGGGTATCAAGGATGCATTCATGCGCGACACGCCCCTTGTTGCCCATAAACAAGATCGGATATTGCCCTTGCAACCGCGCCGCGATGTAATTGGCGTTCAAAATTGCCACCCGCGTCGCTTGTGTCAGCCCCTCGCCACCCATCATCAGGCAATAGGCCCATGAAATCAGCAAGATAGAGGCCGACCCAAAGGGGGCCGCACTCACTGGCCCCTCGGCACCACCCGTCTCGGGGTGGCCGGGCAAATGCGGCGCCAGATGCGCCTTGACGCCGATCGGCCCCATGCCCGGACCGCCGCCGCCATGCGGGATCGCAAAGGTTTTGTGCAGGTTCAAATGGCTGACATCGGCGCCAATCTCGCCCGGTTTCACCAGACCAACCAGCGCGTTCATATTGGCCCCGTCCAGATAGACTTGGCCGCCGAACTGATGGGTAATATCGCAGATATCGCGGATGGTTTCTTCAAACACCCCATGGGTAGAGGGATAGGTCACCATGCAAGCCGCCAACCGATCCCCCGCTGCTTGGGCTTTGGCGCGGAAATCTTCGACATCAATGTCGCCATTCGGCATCGCTTGCACGACGACAACCTGCATCCCCGCCATCTGCGCCGAAGCCGGATTGGTGCCATGCGCCGACACCGGGATCAGGCAGATGTTGCGCCCCGCGTCACCGCGCGCGCGGTGATAGGCGGCAATGGTCAAAAGCCCGGCATATTCGCCCTGCGCGCCCGAATTCGGCTGCATCGAAAACGCATCATAGCCGGTGATTTCACAAAGCTTTTCCGCCAGATCGCTGATCGCCTCGTGATAGCCAAGCGCTTGATCTTTTGGCACAAAGGGATGCAGCGAGCCGAATTCAGGCCAGGTGATCGGCATCATTTCGGCCGCCGCGTTCAGCTTCATCGTGCAAGACCCCAGCGGGATCATCGCACGATCAAGCGCCAAATCGCGGTCCGACAGGCGGCGCATATAGCGCATCATCTCGGACTCGGCGCGGTTCATGTGAAACACCGGATGCGTCATATAGTCGGTGGTGCGCAATTGGCTTTCCGGAAAGGCAAGTGCCGCGCGGTGCGGGGCGACGCCATCAATGCCAAAGGCCTTTAAAATCAAGGACAAGACCCGCTCGTCTGTGGTTTCATCCAGCGAAATTCCAACCCGGTCCAGCCCGATTTTGCGAAAGTTCAGGCCCTCGTGCCGCGCGGCCGCCAAGATACCGGCTTGGCCCACGCCCACCTCGACGGTAATGGTGTCAAAAAACGCCTCGGGCGAGACCTTGGCCCCCGCAGCCTTTAGCCCACGCGCGATGCGGTCAGTCATGAAATGCACGCGCTCGGCAATGGCGCGCAGGCCTTTGGGGCCATGAAACACTGCGTAGAAAGAGGCCATCACCGCAAGCAACGCTTGGGCGGTGCAGACGTTCGACGTGGCCTTTTCGCGGCGAATATGTTGCTCGCGGGTTTGCAGCGACAAACGGTAGGCCTGATTGCCGCGCGCATCGACCGAAACGCCGACAATCCGCCCCGGCATTGCGCGCTTATGCTCATCGCGGCAGGCGAAAAACGCAGCATGCGGTCCGCCGTAGCCCATCGGCACGCCAAAGCGCTGGCTGGACCCGACCGCAATATCGGCCCCCATCGCGCCCGGCTCTTTCAGCAGACAAAGCGCCAAAAGATCGGTCGCCACCACCGCAATCGCCTTGGCCTCATGCAGGGCTGTGATCTGATCGCTAAAGTCATGCACCGCGCCATAGGTGCCGGGGTATTGGAACAGCGCACCGAAAACGGCATTTGGATCAAGCCCTTGCACAGGGCCCACCAGAACAGCGATGCCCAGCGCCTCGGCACGGGTTTGCACCACGGCGATGGTTTGCGGGTGGCAGTCTTCATCGACAAAGAACGCCTTGGCCTTGGATTTTGCCACCCGCTCGGCCATCGTCATGGCTTCGGCGGCGGCGGTTGCCTCGTCCAAAAGGCTGGCGTTGGCCACCGGCAGGCCGGTCAGATCGCAGACCATGGTTTGATAATTCAGCAAAGCCTCGAGCCTGCCTTGCGCGATTTCGGGCTGATAGGGGGTATAGGCGGTATACCAAGCCGGATTTTCCAGGATATTGCGCTGGATCGCAGGCGGGGTCACCGTGCCGTAATAGCCTTGCCCGATCAGCGAGGTCATCACCTTGTTGCGGCCCGCCACCTCGCGCATCCGCGTCAAAAGCCCGTGTTCAGACAGCGGCGCCCAGCTAAGCGGCGTGCTTTGCCGGATGCTTGCGGGCACGGTTTCGTCGATCAGCGCGTCAAGACTGGGCACGCCAATCGCCTGAAGCATCGCCGCCATTTCAGCAGGCGAAGGGCCAATGTGGCGGCGGTTGGCAAAATCATAGGGGTTATAGTCGACAGGGGTAAAGGCCATGCTGCGTTCCTTTTGGGTATAAGGGATCAGCCCCCGAAAGGAAGCCGACAGGCATTGAATTCAAGGGGTTAGCGCCCCTTTGTGCTTATCCGATCAGGTCGTTGTATTCGTCTTCATCCATGAAGGCGTCCAGAACCGACAAATCATCAACGCGCAGCTTGAAAAACCACGCAGAGCCGGTTGGGTCTTCGTTGACCAAGGCAGGGTTATCGACCAGCTTTTGGTTCACTTCGACAATCTCGCCGTCCAAGGGCGCCAGAATATCCGAAGCCGCCTTGACGCTTTCGATCACCACAACTTCGTCACCCTCGGCGACCATGGTTTCCACCTCGGGCAGTTCGACAAAAACCACATCGCCCAGCGCGGTGGCGGCGTGTTCAGTGATGCCGACCACAACCAGATCACCCTCGACGCGCAGCCATTCATGTTCTTTGGTATACTTCATCTTAAACCCTCAGCGTTTGTAACGTGTTGAATGGAAAGGCATATCCGAGACGGTAACGGGCAGCATCTTGCCGCGCACCTCGGCCTCGAGGGCGGTGCCTGCGCTGGCAAAGGCGCGCGCGACATAGCCCATTGCGATGGGGGCCGCCACCGAAGGGCCGAAACCGCCCGAGGTGACGCTGCCAACGGGTGTGGCATTTGGCGCAAAGAGCGGCGTGCCTTCACGGATCGGTTGGCGGCCTTGCGGGCGCAGGCCAACGCGGCTGCGCTGCGCACCCTCGGCCAGTTCGGCCATAACCCTCGCCTCACCCGGAAAGCCACCCGCGCGTGCGCCGCCCGCGCGCCGCGCCTTTTGAATGGCCCAAGTCAGCCCCGCCTCGACAGGGCTGGTGGTGGTGTCAATGTCATGGCCGTAAAGGCAAAGCCCCGCCTCCAGCCGCAGGCTGTCACGCGCGCCAAGGCCGATCGGCATCACCTCGGGCTGATCCAAAAGCGCGCGGGCCAAGGCTTCGGCAAGCGATGCGGGCACCGAAATCTCGAAGCCATCCTCGCCGGTATAGCCCGAGCGCGAGATCCACAGATCTTGGCCCTGCCAGCCCAGCACCGCGACATCCATAAAGCGCATCGCGGTGACGTCGGGGATCAGCCGCGCCAAGGCGGCCTCGGCCTGCGGGCCTTGCAGCGCCAAAAGCCCACGATCCGTCACCGGAATCACCTCGCAGACCTGCGACAGATGCGCTGTCATATGGGCGATATCGGCGGCTTTGCAGGCGGCATTGACCACCACAAAGATATGATCGCCACGATTGGCGAACATCAGATCGTCCAGAATGCCGCCAGTTTCATTGGTAAACAGCCCGTAGCGTTGCCGCCCCTCGGCCAGCCCCAGCACATCAACCGGCATCAGCGCCTCAAGCGCCAAAGCCACGGCCTGATAGCTGTGTTTCGGGCGCAAGATCACCTGCCCCATGTGGCTGACGTCAAACAGCCCAGCCGCCGCACGACAGTGCAGATGTTCTTGCATCACCCCAGCCGGATATTGCACCGGCATATGATAGCCCGCAAAGGGCACCATCTTGCCGCCCAAAGACAGATGCAGGTCGTGCAAAGCCAGATAGTCTAGGTCTTCGGCCAAAACAGCCCCCAAGTTCCGCCGGAAAATAACACCGGCACCGATCAGGCAGGCCAATCCCCACCCCACGATGCCCCCTCTGTCCTTACCCCAACGGGGTGCCTGAGATCGTTATCCCTTCGGCGGGCGCGGGCGCGCCACTCTCCAGAGTCTGTTTGTCAGAACGGTCCTTTGGCCTGAGAGTTTAACGGGGCGTTTGCTCCTTCGGCACCAGAAGTTTCCTGCTGGATTCTCCCGATCTTGACATCTGATTGGTATCCTGCGGCATACATCGGTGGCAAGTGAAAATATCGCCAAGAGGCAAAACCGGTCTATTCGCAGCGCCGCGCGCCCATCGCAACCGCCTGCGCGCCTGAAAGTTCGTAGTAATCCCGCGTCACCAACCGCGCCTTGGTCATGAACCACCGCCGCAACGGCGGCGGGTAATGGCGGGCCATTTGCTGGCTTAAGTGGTCAAAAATTGGCCACGGCAAGGGCAGTCCGGCAAGGCGACTGCGTGGACCGTGAAAGCCAAGCCGCGCGGTATCAGCCACACAAGCCTTTGGCAAACCCAGATAAAGCGTGCAGGCCGATACGCAGATACCCTCAATACGCAGCCAGATATCTTGCCCGCGCAACCGTTCCACCTCGTCCAGTCGCTGTTGCAAATCCCCCCCCATATCGGCACGGATGACCTGCACTTTTGCCCGGCCCTGCATCGGCGTGGTCAGGCAGATCAGCGTCAGGCTGATCGACAGCAAAGCCCAAGGCCGGCCCAATAGCCGAGCCAAGGCGTTGCAAAAACGGTCTGACATGGTTGGCTCCCCTTTGGCCTGCCCCGCGGGCATAAAGCAGGCAAGGGTAGGGTCAGGGAACAGGTCAGAACGGACAGGATTGTGTCGCTGCCGTGCAAGAACCACGCCATAAGGCGATGATTTTCCTATCCTTTAAGGTAATTTATTTGTGACCGTCCCGCCCCGCCGCAGCCGCAGACTGACAGCCTGTCGCTAACAGAAGGTTAGGCGCGCGCCCGCAGACCTAGGCCTCAAGCTGCTGATAATAGGGCGCATAACGGCCGTAACCGGCATAGCGCCCCATGTCAAAACCTTCATGACTCAGCACGCCAATCAGCTTTGCCTCGGGGCGCAACAGCTCTTGCAGCTGCGCGCAGGCCTCTTGGGCGGCGGCTTGGGTGGTCGTGCCATAGCGCACCACCTGCACCACAGCATCAACGTCGCGCAGCAGATAGCGCGCATCAACGACCGGCAAAAGCGGCGGGCTGTCAATCAAGATCACATCGAAATCCGGCTTCAGGGACGCCAGCAACTGTTGCCAAGCCTTGCCGTTAAACAATTGATCCGTCGGCACCACACTGCGCACGCCCGCACTCAAAACCACCAGCGAGGTGAGCGGATCCTCGACCGCCTGCGGCAGATGCGGCGTAGCGCTGCCCCAACTGAGCAGGTAATCCAGCAGTCCGACCGAAGTGGTCTCGACCAAACGCGGCTCGACCGATGGGTTGCGCAGATCGGCGTCGATCAACAAAACCGAAGCGCCAGAGAGGGCATAGGTGCGGGCAAGCGCGATGGCGGCGGTGGTCTTGCCCTCGGCCTGAAGCGCGGAGGCGATCAGAATAACCCGCGCCTGAGACGCCGCCGCGGTGGCAGGTTCAGCCTGCCAATCCAGCGCCGCGCGCAGCTTGCGAAAACTCTCGGCATAGGCCGAAAGCGGCGCCTTGGCCACCAAATCGGCAGGCATTCCGGCCTCTTGACGCCCAACATCGGGCACACTCACCGGCACTCTGACCTGCAAGACATTTTGCAACTGATGCGCCGAGGTGATGCCGCCAACATAATATTCCTTGAAAAACGCCAGCATACCTCCCAGCCCCGCGCCCACAATCGCGGCAAGCGCAAGGATCAATACCTTTTGTGGAGCTGCGGCCTGCGCCGGGGCAAGGGCCTGAGCCACCACCCGCACATCGGCAATCTGCACATTCGCCAGCGTGCCGAAATCCTGTTCGCGCGACAAAAGCGTCTGATATTGGCTGCGCGCCAACGTGGCTGATTGCTGGTGATCGAACAATTGCGCAAGCATCTCGGCCGACAGCGTCGATTGCAGCAAGACAGCGCGCAGGGCATCGCGGGCGCGGGCCTCGCGCTCGCGTGCCTGAGTCAGGCTTAGCTGCACAAGATCCAGCGCACGTTGCGATTGCTGCGCCAAGCCGCTGTCAAGGCGCGCAAGCTCTGCGGCAAGATCAGAGGCGCGGGCGCTGCCCTGATCGGCTGCGGCCAATCTCGATTTAAGATCAATGCGTTGACGCTCTAGCTCTTGCAGAGCTGCATCGCCAAGGCTTTGCGAAAGTGCCGGCCAATCTTGCGCTGCAAGGGCTTGCTCGGCCAAACTGGACTTGCGCAAGACCGCTGCCTGCTCGGCCTGGGCCGCTTGCAGCTGACGATGCAGCTCAGCAATCGCGGGGTCGCCGCTTTCCGCCTCCAGCCGCGCAAGATTTGCCGCGATAAAATCATTCACCGCCGTTTCGGACTCTGCAAGCTGCCTTTGCGCGGTCGTGATCTGGCGGCGCAGCACATCGCGCGCCGTGATCAGGGCAGTGGTTTTGCCCGAAACCCCCAAATCAATATAGGTAGCAGCATAAAGATTAGCGAGATCAGCCGCCGTCTGCGGCGCAGCCGCCGACACCGTGATCGCAATCAGATAGCTGAGACCCTGCCTCTGAATCTCGACCGCCTCTTGCAGCCGCTCAAGCGTGTCATTCACCAGTTTCGCGGCAGCAACGGCCTGTGCTTTCGGCGCAAGATCCAACCCCAGCGCAAGGCCAAGCTTTTCGACAAAGCCCAGTTTCGCCCCAAATTCCGGCGCGCGGATCAGCTGCCCCGCCTCGACCACCGCCAAAGCCATGCTGGCTGAGCGCAAAATCTCAACCTCGCTGTCCAAGCGCGCGTTCAGCAGCGCGGTTTGCTGCGGAAGCGCTGCATTTGGTTCAAGCAGATTCGAGCCTTGGACATCGACCTGCACCAAAGTTGTGGCGCGATACACGGGGGGAGCCACCAGACAATAGGCCAAAGCAAGTCCCAAAAACACCGCAACCGAGGCTCCAATCAGCCCACGCTGGCGCAGCAAAACCGAAAGCGCCTCACGAAAATCAAAATCGATTTGCTTCAAAGTTTATTCCTTCGACAAAACTCTTGGCACTCAAAAAAGTGCCCATTTTCAAACCAAAACAGAATCTTACGCCAATGGCTGTGCGCGGGTGCCGGAACTGCGCTGTGCGGCCCCCATGCCAAGCATCGCCAAAAACACATAGGTATTGGCCGGAATTTCCAGACTGAAATCTGCCGCCGATTGCAGCCCCGCCAGCACCAACGCGCCGATTGCCGCCACAGCATTGGCCGAAAATCCGTCACCCTGCCGCAGCCTACGCAGGCAAATCACCCCCGCCGCAAGACAAAGCAGTGGCGGCAGCGAGCCCACCAGCACCCCCAGTTCAGCCCAAAGCGTGAGATAGGTGTTGTGGCCGTGTCCATAAGACACCGCTAGATTTAGAGGCGGCGCGCGAAACGCCTCGAAGGCTGGGGCGAAGCCATCAAAGCCAAAACCGGTTAGCGGCCGCATCTGGATCATCGTCAAAATCTGGCGGTAAAGCGCAAGCCGCGTCGCGCCATCGCTTTGCGTTAGCAGCAGACGCTCGGCTACCCCCTGCCCCCAGAGCAGGCCAAAGATCAACGCCACGCCCAAAGCCAGCAGCGGCCAAAATCCGTGTCGCCAGCCACGCAGCCGCAGCCGCAACAGCACCGCCATCGTCAAACCCACAATCGTCGCCAACAACCCCAGCCGCGATTGCGTTGCAACCAAGGCAAGGGCTTGAAGCAACATGCCAACCGCAATCACAGCACCGCCACCGCGAAACTGCATGAAAACGGCGCGCAGCCCCCTGGCGGCTTGTTGCCCGGGCAAAGCCCGCGTCCCAAGCAGCGCAGCCCCCAGAATAAGGCCAAAGCCCAGAAAGCAGGCCAAGGCATTGCGATTGACGAAACTGCCCGTCGCCATCCCCAAATATGCGGTTTTCTTGGCAAAAAGCGTCACATCACCAAGCAGATTCAGCGCAACAAGCGCCCAGATTGCCTGCAAGGTGATGCCGAAAAACAAGATACGGCTCATCCACTCTACCCGCCCACGCCGCGTTGACACCTCGATCACCAGCGCCAAAAACAGCAGATAGCCGCAAAAACGCAGCGCGCCGATTTGGCTGGCCTCTGGCACCACCGACAGGCTGCCGCCTGCCAAATCGTGCAAGTCCGCCGGCATTTTGGGCGCAAAATGGGGTAAAAGGCCGCGTAGGTCAGAGGCTTGCACCAGCGCAAACGCCGGCACCAAAGCTGCAAGCGCGAAAAGCCCCGCAAAGGGCCGCGCGCGAGCGGCGGCTTTGGTCCTGCACCGCCAGACCAGCAGCTGATACAGACAGGCAAGGCCCGCGATCGCCACCGTCCAGATCAACCACCAAAGCGGGCGGTTGCTGGCAAAGGGCAGCGCAGTCAGCACTGCCAAAGTCATCAAGACCCCAGCAAAACGATCGTTCCAAACCGCGAAATCGATGGGGGTAAACCGCAAAAATCTAACCATTTTCACCGCCTTTGGGCGGATCAGGCTGCTGCTGTGCCAAGCCTTGGATCAGCGGGCGCAGCGGGCTGTCTTGCGCGTAAAGCTGGCGCAGCAGGTCTTGCCCCCATGCAACTTGAATCAGATACAGCAGATCCTTGGACAAAACGGCAATGAAATCTGGTGATATCTCAGTGGCTTGCATGCGCGCAAGACGATCCGCGGCTAAGATGCGGATTTGCAGTGGCCAAGGCTCGAACGGGGCTGCGGCCTGTGCTTGGGCGTAGGCGGCCGCCATGACCGGGGGCTGTGCCACCAGCAGATCTACCGCCAAGGCGCGGGCAAAACTGGGGTTTTGTTGCAAAACCCCGCGCACCGCCAAACGGCACGAACCCGCAATTTCATCGCGCAGGCGCGGCGACAACCGAACCACATCTTCGCCCAAAAGCGATTCGGCACAAGCGCGCATCAGCTGCGTCAGACCGCTGGTGCTGGCGGCCTGCCAACCTGGATCATACTGCCGCATCGCCAAAGCACGCTGGGGGGCAGCGGCGTAAAGCACGCGCGCCGCCTGTGCTTCGCGGCCCAAAGCCAAGAGCCCCGTGCCGAAAAGCGCAGAGCAAAGCCCCAAGCCGATCACTCTGGAAATATACGACCTCACACGGCGCCAAACCAGCATCATCAAACCTCTGAGCGGGACCTCAAAACAAACGCCACGCCACCTAAAAAGAGTGTGTAAAATTGAACCATCCCAAAAATGTATTAACAAATAACTAATAAATAATTAATTCAAACTATCTCCGTTAATACTTTTTAAACACATTTTTATTTGCAAATTTTATTTAGCTGTATATCCTTCTATGTATTGTCCGTTTTAATTCGTGAAGTCTTTTATGACAAACCCATTTTATATCCGTGTCTTAGGCCTGATTCTGGCCTGCAACCTGCCGCTCGCCCCCCTGCACGCGCAGGATGTCGCGGTTGAGGTGAGCGAAGCACAAATTGCAACTTTGGTTAATGCATGCAGCAGGCCCAGCAGCTGCGCCCCTGCGATGACAGACTTGATTCAGGCGCTACGGCGCGCCAACCCTGACACTGCGTTAAGCACGCTGATCGGCAGCATTACCGCCGTTGTCGCCGAACGATCGAATCGCGCCATCAGCGGCAGTACCGCTTTTGATGTGGCGGCCCATAGCGAGGCGCTGACCGCCTTGGCAAGCTTTGCCCGCGAGCAGGATTTTGGCCCCCTGAGCAGTACGGTCTCGGCCGTGGCGTTGAATGTTGCCAACCGCCTGCCGATTGATCTTGGTGCCATCGCCAGTGGCGCAGGTGCAAGCGTGATTGATCAAGAGGCCAGCCCCGCATGAGCGCCTTCGCAAACCTTAGCCGCAGCAGCGACGCATCCACTCCGCGAAAAGGGGGCCTGCGATGACCAAAACCGACGAGGGGTTTGCGGCCTACCCGCAAAGGGCCTATGCCCGCGCGAAGCCGCGATTTTACCCCAGTTATGGCAAGCGCGCCATGGATATTGGCTTGGTATTGCTTGCCCTGCCCGCCGTGCTGGTGCTGATATTTGGGCTCGCGCTTGTGCTGGCCTTGGTGCAAGGCGGCTCACCGTTTTTTGGTCATCGCCGG
>NZ_DAIPZF010000012.1:0-2078 GCF_036782355.1 Cypionkella sp. | reverse complement strand
GGCAGGCTTTTACCTGCTGGAAATTGCGCACAATGGTGCCGCATGCAGAGGCCTATCTGCAAGACTATTTGCAGCAAAATCCGCAGGCTGCACAGGAATGGCGCGACACTTTCAAGTTGGCCAATGATCCACGCGTGACGACCTTTGGCAAGATTATGCGGCAGACCAGTCTGGACGAGTTGCCGCAGATTTGGAACATTTTGAAGGGCGAGATGAGCCTTGTCGGCCCACGGCCGGTGACAGCCGCAGAGGCTGTGCTTTACGGTCCAGCGCTTGCGAAATACCAAGCTCTGCGCCCCGGCTTGACAGGGGTTTGGCAGGTCAACGGGCGCAATGACACCAGCTATGGCGCGCGGATCGCGATGGATGTCGAGTATGGCAACCGCCTAAGCTTCTGGCGTGATTGTCGAATTTTACTGGCGACAGTCAGGGCTGTGGCCGCGCGAAGTGGGCGATAACGAGACCAGAGGAGCGTTTGGCCGATGCGGATATTGATCCATGACTACGCCGGCCATCCGGCACCGATTTTTCTGTCGCGCAGCCTGGCCGCGCGCGGGCATCAGGTGACCCATGCGTGGTTTGCCGCAGATTCCGGCCCAAAGGGGCGGCTGCACCGCAACGAGACCGACCCCAAAAGCTTGGTCTTTGCGCCACTTGGCGCTTCACTTGCCTATTCAAAAACGAAACTGTGGCAGCGCCGTCGGGGCGACATCGCCTATGGCAAGGAATTGGCAAAGTTGGTCACGCAGATCAGCCCCGATCTGGTTTTGTCAGGCAATACCCCAACCGAGGCCCAAGAAGCGCTGTTGGATGCCTGTGCTCGCACGCAAAGCCGGTTTGTCTATTGGTGCCAAGATTTCTATGCCCTTGCGGCAGCTCAGATTTTAGCGCGAAAGCTGCCGCTGCTGGGGCAGCTGGTTGGCAGCTATTATCGTCATTTGGAACGTCGCCAGATGCAGCGCGCGGCTGCCATCATTCTTATAACTGAAGATTTTTGTCGCCAAACCGATGCTTGGGGGCTGGCGCGCGACAAGATCGCGGTGATCCCGAATTGGGGGCCCATCGCCGAAATTAAGGTGCAAGCGCGCGACACGGATTGGGGGCAGCGGCATCAGCTGCAAGCGGGTACGCGCTTTGTCTATACAGGGACTTTGGCGGAAAAGCACAATCCAGCGCTGTTGTCAGCACTGGCGCAGAAGCTGGGGCCAGAGGAAGAGCTGTTGCTGATTGCCAGCGGCAGCGGTGCAGATGATTTGGCGGCGCAAACGTCCGCCACGCAGCTGCAAAGACTGCGCCTGCTTGGCCTGCAACCGATTGAAAGCTTTGGCCAAGTTCTGGCCAGCGGCGATGTGCTTTTGGCGGTGATTGAGCGCGATGCCGGCAGTTTTTCGGTGCCGTCCAAGATCCTGAGCTATCTTTGTGCGGGTCGCCCAATTGTGCTGGCCGCCCCAAAGCACAACCTTGCCGCCCAGATCTTGCGACGCAGCGGCGCGGGTCAGGTCGTCGATCCCGAGGACACCGCGGGCTTTGTCGGCGCAGCACTGGCCTATCGAGATGACCCCGCCGCAGCTCGGCGGGCAGGTGCCGCCGGACGCGCCTATGCCGAAGCCCAGTTTGATTTGGCAGCGATCACCGACCGCTTTGAAGCGATATTTGCCAAGGCCTGCGCAGTCAGCGATTTGGCCCACCCGCCCCCTGCCCCAGCGCGCGCTGCTCTAACCCAACGTCAACTTGGTTAACCTAGGCTTGGTCCCGTTCATTCCTGAAATAGAGGTCTATTTGCCATGTCCGCAAGAAACCAGTTTAGCGACCGCAGCCAGCAGCGTTTGGGGGCACCGACCCATCTTGCGCTTGTCGTGCCATCTGATGGCGCTGATCTCAGCGATGTCAGCCAGATGCTTTATGTCGAGAGCGCGGGGGCCGTCCGCGTGACCACGCTTGGGGGAGAAATCATAACAACGCCAACACTTTATCCCGGCTGGCATCCGATGGAAGTCACGCGCATCCACGCCAGTGGCACCACCGCCACCGGCCTGATGGTGGGGTGGTGATGACGCTCGCCCTTGCCTGCCCCGCCC
>NZ_DAIPZF010000011.1:0-86640 GCF_036782355.1 Cypionkella sp. | reverse complement strand
CGCTGGCCAAACGCGCCTAGCTGTTGGCATGCATGCGCTCGATATAGGCGCGCATCTCTTCGGCCTCGTGTCGCGCATCGCGCAGGCCCTCCATGGCGGCGCGCAATTCGGCCTCGGTCTGGGCGATTTGATTGGTCAGCTCGGCCTCGCGGCTTTCCAGATAGACCAAGGCCTGATCACGCATCTCTTCGGCCTCGTGCAGCGATTGCGCCAGCTTGTCCATTTCGGCAACATCGCCACCCGCAACACGGGTAAAGCGGTGCAGCAACCAATAGGTAAACCATCCCGCGGCAAAGGCCAAAAGCAAGATGATCGCGGTTGCAACGATGAATTCGGTCCGGTTCATAGGGGTCTGCCTTCTAGCCGTTCGTTTTTGGACGCGCTTTGGGGCGCTTGGTCATTTTGGTCGGGGCGACCGAGGGGCTGGTGTCGGCCGAAAAATCCGGCGCCGCTTCGGGCTCTGCTGAATCTGCTGCGGCACTGTCTTCTGCGGCCGCGTCAATTGCATCCATCGGCGCATCCATGGGCGCGGCCTCGTCCAAACTGCCATCGCCCGCCAAGCCAGCGCCTGCCGCGATAACCGCCGCCTCGACCGGAGCGGGGGGGGCGATCAGATTAAACTCGATCCGCCGATTGGCCTCGCGTCCGGCTTCGGTGCCATTATCTGCAATCGGGTTTTCGGCGCCATAGCCCTTGGCCATCAGCCCCGCGACGTCCATCTGCCGACCTTCCAGCGCCAAAATAACCTGCTCGGCACGAGCTTGGCTTAGGGCGCGATTGCCCTCGGCAGAACCCTGCGCGTCGGTATAGCCTGCGACCTCAAGCTTGACACCCCTGCACCGCTTCAGCGCTTTCGCCAGATCATCCAGCACCGCGCCCGCACCTACGTCGATCTCGGCCGATCCGGGGGTGAAGGTGATCTGCTTCTTGGCCAAAACCGCGTCTGCCGCAGCCGAACATTCCGCAGGTGTTGGCAAATCTGCCAAAGGATCCAAGGTCTTGTCATAGCTTACAGAGACCTTAAAGGTCTTGCCCTGCCCAAGCTTACCCGACAAAATTTGCGAGATCCGCACCTTGCCCGATTGCGATCCGGTCACGCCGCTGATCTCGACGGTATCGGCGCGCACCACCAGCCTGCCGTTGTCCAATTCTGACAGCGCTTGCAGCCCCGCCAGCACACGGATCGGCCAGCCATCGGGCAAATCAGGGTCAAGCCGCGTGCCAACCCGCACCTTTTTGGTGCCAAACTCGGCCTTGGCAAAGCTTTCGACCGCATCGCGCATCATCACATCGGTCAACCGGCCGCGCAGCTCAAGCTGATGGGTTTCGGCAGCGAGGATGGCAGTAAATTCGGCAGGCCCCTGCGGCGCTGCGGTGGCCTTTTTCTCGAGCGTGGATTTCAGCGAAAACACATCCGGCAAGCCGTTTTCCAGATCACCAACCACGCGGTCAAAATCGTCTTGGCTGACATCATCACCGGCCAGCAGGCTGACATCGGCATCCGAAAAGGTCAGCGTTGCGGTTGACAGGCTGGCCACCGAGCTGATGCCCAACGCAATCGCCTCGGCCCAGCGCGGCGTCGGCACGCCCAGACCAATGGTGCAATCCGAACGCGGATCGGCCCCCGCAGCGCCTGCGGCTGCCAAAATCTTGGCCTTTGCCACATCGGTGTCGGCCGCACAGGCGTCAAAGCGCGCACCCTGCGCATCTTTGACAAAGCGCAGCGTAAAGGGCGTCAACACCGGACGCGGCGCAGAAATCTCGATCCGGACAGCCAAAGCCTTGGGTTTGAGCGCCGAAAGTTCTGCCTCGAAGCTGCGTTTTTCGGCCTCCGAGCTTGCAATCGCGGTGATCCCCACGGCATCCGCGGCCACCGAAATCTTTGACCGTGGCAAAAGGCTTAGGGCCTCCATGCCGTAGCCCAGCGCGATATCCCAGCCTTTGGGCGCGGGGTAATCGGCAGTCTCGATCATATCCATCAGCGGAATATCGGGGCTGAGGGCTTGCGCGGTCTTGGTGACCTGCGCCACCTGCTCTAACTGCGGCAGCAGGCCAATCAGCTGAATGCCATCATCATTGCGCAGCATCTCGATGGAATAGCGCGGCGCCTCGATGGCTTTGATCGGCGCGATCTCCATCGCATCGCGAATCCGCGACGATTCGATCACCGAGCCGACAAGATTGATCAGCCGGTAGCGCAGCGCTTCATTTGGCGCTGTACCGCTGAGATGAATTTGCAAGCCATCGCCACGCACCTGTGCATAGGTGATGCCTTCAGCCAAAAGCCGCGATTTTACCGCCTGTGCCGAGACCTTTTCCACCAAGGCCGCAGCGCCCCAAGCCACCAAAGTGGCAACGCAGGCCGCCCCAACAAAAGCCGTGGGCGCCATAAGTTTGGTTTTAAGCTGCAAAGAGCGAAGGGTGTATTTCTTTACCACAGGGGCCATATTCTCGGTCTAAATGCTATCGTCAAGGCGGCAGATCGCTTTGCGCAACACAGCCTTTAGCAAGGCATAAAGCGCCCAGCTCAGGGGATCAATCAAAGCAAAGCGGCAACGGCAAGAAACAGCGCAGCAATCAGCCCCGTATCTCGGTTCGAGCGGAACAGCCGCATGCAGACCTCGGGGCTATCGATATCCAATTTGCGCAATTGCCACAGCATATGCAGGCCAAAGCCCCAAACCCCGATCAGCGCCACGGCCATCGCCGCCATCCGCTCGGGCGGCAAAGGCAGCGCAATCACAGCAAACCCAAACAGGCTGACTGCGGCAATCATAAACCCCTGCAACCAGCGCAGAGATTGCGCGCCAAACAGCCGCGCGGTGGATTTCACCCCGATCAGCGCATCGTCTTCTTTGTCTTGATGCGCATAGATCGTGTCATAAAACAGCGTCCAGGCAATGCCCGCGCCGTAAAGCAGCAGTGCGGGCAGCGTCACAGCACCTGCATGGGCAGCAAAGGCAAGCAGTGCCCCCCAATTAAACGCCAGCCCCAAGAACACCTGCGGCCACCATGTGAACCGCTTGGCAAAAGGATAGATCGCCACCAGCGCCAAAGACCCCACGCCCAGCGCCACCGCCAGCCAGTTATAGCTGAACAAGATGCAGGCTCCGATCAGCGCCTGCACCACCATCCAGACCAGCGCCGCCTTCACCGTCACCTGACCCGAGGGCAGCGGACGGCTTTTGGTGCGCGCCACCGCGGCGTCAATCTCGCGGTCGGTGATGTCATTCCAGGTGCAACCCGCACCGCGCATCACAAAGGCCCCCAGCCCGCAAGACAGCACCAACCACAGATCCCACAGCCGAAAGCCATCCAGCATCGCGCCCAGCGCAATCCCCCACAGACAAGGGATCAGCAGCAGCCAAGTGCCAATCGGGCGGTCTGCCCGCGACAGCCGCAAATAGGGCCTTGTGGCCGCCGGAGCCCAGCGGTCCACCCAATTGCCCGCAGGTGCATCGGCAACCGTTTTGGCCTCTGGCATTTCGCGCGTCTCAGACATAAGTTCCCACCATGACAGAAGCAAAGATCAGACTTTATGTAGACCAGCCCTTGGGCATGGGGCAAGCCGTGGCTTTGTCGCCCGAGCAGGCCAACTACCTTTTCAACGTCATGCGCTTGTCGCGCGGCGGCTTGGTGGCGCTGTTCAACGGCCGCGATGGTGAGTGGCGCGCAACCGTGGCCGAGGCAGGCAAGCGCGGTGGCATCCTTTTGTGCGAGGTGCAGACCGCAGCTTTGCGCCTGCCCCCCGATCTGTGGCTGATCTTCGCGCCGATCAAAAAGGCCCGCACCGATTTTATCGTCGAGAAGGCTGCCGAACTGGGGGCCGCCCGCATCATGCCGGTGCAAACCCGCCACACCAACGCCGACCGCATCCGCCAAGACCGGCTGCAAGCCCATGCGATGGAGGCCGCCGAGCAATGCGGTGCCACCTTTGTGCCGCAGGTGGCCGAGATCACCAGCCTTGATAAATTGCTGGCCTCCTGGCCCGCCGAGCGCCACCTGATGTGGTGCGACGAAAGCCTGGTCGGCCAAGCCCCCGCCCTGCCCAGCAACCGCGGCGCGCCTTGGGCGATCCTGATCGGCCCCGAAGGCGGCTTTTCGGCGGATGAGAAAACCCGCCTGCGCAGCCTTCCCATGGTCCACCCCATCGCGCTTGGCCCCCGTATCCTGCGCGCCGACACCGCAGCCGTCGCCGCCATCACCCTATGGCAAGCAGCCCTTGGCGATTGGGCATGAGCGCCTTTTGTACCCATAGGCCGCCATGCCGCTGATCCGCCCCGAAGTCACCGCCCTCGCCTTGCGCGCCCGCGAGGTGATCTTGGCGGCAGCGCTCCTTGGCTTTGGCCTTTGGCTGATCGGCCAAGGCGGCTATCTGCTCACCCCCTTGGGCGGTGGCATCGGCGCGCTGGGACTGGCTTGGGCGATCTTGGCCTATCGCCGCATGCGCTTTGCGCAAGATATTGCAGCCCCAGGGGTGGTCGAAGTTGACGAGGCGCAGCTGGGCTATCTGGGGCCACAGGGCGGCGGCTATGTCTCGATCGCCGATCTGCAAGAAATCCGCCTGCTCAGCTTGCGCGGACGCAGGGTCTGGCGGCTCAAGCAACTTGACGGCCAAGCTCTCTTGATCCCCGTCGATGCCGAAGGCGCGGACCGCCTGTTTGACGCCTTCGCCAGCCTGCCCGAGATCGACACTGCCGCTTTGGTCGCAGCCCTAAACCCTGCCGCAGGCCCCGCCAGCAGCCTGCCGATCCGTGGCGACATCCCCGAAATGACGCTGGTCTGGCGCAGGCGCGGCAGCGGCGTGGTCACAGGCGCCTAACAGCGCCGATTATTTCCAGCCGCCAGCGTTCAGTTTTACGACTTGCCCTTGACTTGCCCGACTTTCGACGACACCTAATCGGCTTGAAACACGAACCAAGGGGTGCGCCCATGTCGATTCCACAGTCCGGCGGCGGCCCGATCGAAGATTTCTCGCAATTGGCTGAGTATATGGCCTCGGGCTGCAAACCCAAAGCGGATTGGCGCATCGGTTCAGAGCACGAAAAATTCGGCTGGCTGACCGACAGCCGCGCGCCGCTGCCCTATGCGGGCGAACGCTCGATCTCGGCGATCTTCGCAGGGCTAGAAGCCCGCTTTGGCTGGATGCCAGTGCGCGAGGCCGGCAATATCATCGGCCTGACCCGCAATGGCGCCAATGTCTCGCTGGAACCGGGCGGTCAGTTCGAACTCTCGGGCGCCCCCCTTGCAACCCTGCACGACATCGCCGCCGAGTTGCAAAACCACCTTGACGAGGTGCGCACCATTGCCGAGCCTTTGGGCATCAAATTCATGGGCATCGGCGCCGCGCCCGACTGGAGCCACGACACCATGCCGGTGATGCCAAAGGGGCGCTACCGGCTGATGACAAATTACATGGGCAGCGTCGGCACCCATGGCACCCAGATGATGTATCGCACCTCGACGGTGCAAGTGAACCTCGACTTCTCGTCGGAATCCGACATGGTCAAGAAACTGCGCGTCGCGCTGGCACTGCAACCGGTGGCCACAGCGCTTTTCGCCAGCAGCCCGTTCTTTGATGGCAGCGTGAACGGCCATAAATCCTGGCGCTCGCGGATCTGGCGCGGCTTGGATGACAGCCGCACCGGCATGCTGCCTTGGGCCTTTGAAGACGGCATGGGCTTTCAGCGCTATGTCGATTGGGTCTTGGATGTGCCGATGTATTTCGTCTACCGCGACGGCGCCTATATCAACGCGCTTGGCCAATCCTTCCGCGATTTTCTGGCCGGCAACCTGCCCGCGCTGCCCGGCGAAAAGCCCACGCTTTCCGATTGGGCCGATCACATGACCACAGTCTTCCCCGAAGCCCGTGTTAAGAAATACATCGAAATGCGCGGCGCAGATTGCGGCGACCAAGCCCATATCAACGCGCTTTCGGCCTTTTGGGTTGGCCTGATGTATGACCAAACCGCGCTGGATGCCGCTTGGGATCTGGTCAAGGGCTTTGATGCCGAAACCCGCGAAGGCCTGCGCATCGCGGCTTCCGAAAAAGCGCTTCAGGGCGAGGCCAATGGCGTAAAACTGCTCGATCTTGCGCGCGCGGCGGTGGCTTTGTCGCAGGCGGGCCTTGCCGCAAGGGGCTTGGGCGAAGAGATCTATCTCAAACCCCTCGTCCACGGTCTGAAATCCGGCACCACCCAAGCCGACCGCTGGCTGCGCGCCTATTACGGCCCTTGGGGCGCAAGCCTGAGCCCGATCTACGAGGCCGCAAGCCTGTAACGCCCGCCGCTTTCATCTTGGCCTAAATATCCCCGCCGGAGGCTGCTCAGGCGGGGCCAAGGCACCGCATCAGGGTTTTTTCGCGCCAATTTTTGGCTCGGTGCCCGCCTGCAACCGCTGCAAATTTGCCCAATGGCGCAGATAGACCAGCAGCGTCAGCACAAAGACCAGCGCCAACATCCGGCCCTGACCAAAGGCCACCAGCCAAATCACCGCACTGGCCGCCGAGACCAGGGCCGAAAGCGATGAAATCCGGCTGATCGCCGCCGTCACCGCCCAAACCGCGCAACAGGCAAGCCCCACCGGCCAAGCCAGCGCCAGCAGCGTGCCCAAAAACGTCGCAACCCCTTTGCCACCCTTAAAGCCCAACCACAGCGGAAACAGATGCCCCAAAAAGGCGCAAAGCCCGGCCAGTTGCGCCGCATCCGCCCCCACAGCCGCCCGCGCAATCAGCACCGCAATGCCGCCCTTGCCGGCATCCAGAATCAGTGTCGCCAAGGCCGCCGGCTTATTGCCCGTGCGCAGCACATTGGTCGCGCCGATATTGCCCGAGCCAATCGCGCGCAAATCGCCCAAGCCCAGCAGCCGCGTGATCACCAGCCCAAAGGGCACCGATCCCAGCAGGTAAGACAGCAGCGCAACAACAACCAACAGCAGCGGTGAGGTGACAATCTCGGGCATGATCTATCCTTGATACACTTGCGCACCGCCGACATAGGTCGCCAGCACCCGACCCTCCATGCGGCAGCCGTCAAAGGGGGTGTTTTTCGATTTCGAATGCAGGCGGCTGCGGTCTAAAAGCGAGGGCGCATAGGGGTCAAACAGCACCAGATCCGCCGGCGCGCCCAGCGCAAGCCGCCCCTGCGGCAGGCCCAGCAGATTGGCCGGATTCAACGCCAGCGCCCGAAACAGACTTGGCAGATCGATCTGATCGGCATGATAAAGCCGCAGGGCAGCGGGCAAAAGCGTCTCAAGCCCCACTGCCCCAGAGGCTGCATCTTCAAACGGCAAGCGCTTGGATTCCTCATCCGCCGGGGTGTGGAACGACCCGATAATGTCGATCAGCCCCTCGGCCACCGCCTGCACCATCGCCAAACGGTCTTCTTCCGACCGCAGCGGCGGGGTGAATTTGAAGAAGGTGCGGTAATCACCCAGATCCATTTCATTCAGCGTCAAATGGTGAATAGACACCCCCGCCGTGATCGCAAAGCCATTGGCCTTGGCGCGTTCCAGCGCCGGCAGGCTGCGCGCGGTGGTGATCTGATCGGCGTGATAGCGCACGCCGGTCATCTCGACCAAACCAATGTCACGGTCCAGCCCCATGCGCTCGGCCATGGCCGAAACCGCCGGAATGCCGCGCAGCGAGGCGAATTTGCCGCTGGTGGCCGAAGCCCCCTTTGACAGCCCCGGTTCCTGCGGATGGCCAATCACCAAGGCCCCCAAAGACCGCGCATAGGTCAGCGCTCGGCTTAAGCCCTTGGTGTCAGAGGAAACCTGAAACACATCGGTAAAGGCCACGGCCCCCGCATCCAGCAAAAACCCAAGCTCGGTCATCTCGTGACCCGCGCGGCCCTTGGTCAGCGCCGCCATATGGCGAATGCGCACCCGCGCCTCTGACGCGCGGCGGGTGACAAACTCAAGCGTCTCGGGGGTGTCGATCGCGGGCTCGGTGTCAGGGCGCGCGATGATGGTGGTGACGCCACCCGCCGCCGCCGCCAAACCCGCCGAACGAAAGCTTTCCTTATGCCGCTCGCCCGGCTCGCCGATCTTGACGCCGATATCAACGATGCCGGGGGCCAGGCAATGGCCGCCGCAATCCACCTCGACAGCGCCCTCGGGGGCAGGATCATTCATCGCCACGATCAGCCCGTTGTCGATGGTCAAAGACCCCAAAGCATCACTGCCGGTTTCGGGGTTGATCAGGCGGGCATTGGTCAGATGCAGGGTCATTTTGCCTCGCGGTTCGGCTGCGCCAGTGGCAGCGCCAGAAAAGAAGTCATACCGACAGCAGCCATCAGCCTGCCATCCAAACGAAAGCCAGCGTGAACACCGCCAGCAAAACCAAAACCACAGTGGCGACCCTGCCGCCCATACGCATTTCGGCCTTGGTCGGTTTGCGGTCGGGATCGGGGGTCATGCGGCCTCCTTTGCAGCCATGATCTGCGCCACAACAGCGCCAGCATTGGCTTGATATTTGATCAGATGCTTGTCACCGTTTTGAGTGACGATCTGCACCGCCCCCAAGAATGGCCGCGCCAGTTTCAGCCGCGCAAGCGGTGCGATGCGGCCCGCGGGGCCCAGCAGCCGCCAATTGGTCAAGCGCCATTCTTCGGCGAAAATCTCGGACCGCAGGTAATAACCGCGCATCGCCATCGCAAGCGCTGCCGCGACCGGCCCAACCCAAGGATCGGGATTGCCGCTGATCATCAGCGCAAGCGCCGCCAGCACACCGCCAATCACCGCCATCCTGGCATGCAGACGCCAATAAAGCTGCCGGTCAGGCGCAAAGTGCGCAACCACAACCTCGCCCGGTTCGAGCGGTGCCGGCGCGCCATACATCTGATCGGCGGTCAGCTTGTTCACACCATTGCCCCCACGGCCTTGGCGCCACGTTCGGCGCGCAGGTTGCGCGCCAACAGATCCATGCAAGCCATCCGCACCGCGACGCCCATTTCCACCTGATCCTGAATAACGCTGCGATTGATGTCATCGGCAAGCTCGCCGTCAATCTCGACGCCGCGGTTCATTGGGCCGGGGTGCATCACAATGGCGTCCGGCTTGGCAAAGGACAGCTTTTCAGCGTCCAGCCCGTAGCGGTGGTAATATTCACGCTCTGACGGGATAAAGCCGCCGTCCATCCGCTCTTTTTGCAGCCGCAGCATCATCACCACATCGGCGCCCTCAAGCCCCTTTTTCATGTCGTCATAAAGCTCGCAGCCGAAATGTTCGACACCGGCAGGCATCAAGGTAGGCGGGGCGATCAGCCGCAAGCGGTTTTCCATTTTTCCCAGCAGAATCAGATTGCTGCGCGCCACGCGGCTGTGGGCGATATCGCCACAAATCGCCACGGTCAGGCGCTGAATCCGGCCCTTGGCGCGGCGGATGGTCAGCGCGTCCAGCAAGGCCTGCGTCGGGTGTTCATGCCGCCCGTCGCCTGCGTTCAGCACCGCGCAGTTCACCTTTTCGGCCAGCAGGTTCACCGCCCCCGACGCGCCGTGCCGCACCACCAGCAGATCGGGGTGCATCGCGTTTAGCGTCATCGCGGTGTCGATCAGCGTCTCGCCCTTTTTGACACTGGACGAGCCCATCGACATGTTCATCACATCCGCGCCCAACCGCTTGCCCGCCAGCTCGAAACTGGCCTGCGTGCGGGTGGAGTTTTCAAAGAACATATTGATCTGCGTCAGCCCCGCCAAAGCATCCGAGGATTTCACGGTGCGGCGGTTCAGATCGACATAGCGGTCGGCCAGATCAAGGATTGTGGTGATCTCGGCGGGCGAAAGATGCTCAATCCCAAGCAGGTGGCGGGCGCGAAACGACATGGGCCTCTCCGTGATGTTTGACTGCTTATAGAAAGCCCGCGCCCGCACGACAAGTCGGCTTGTCCGAGGCGGCGCAAGCGCCTAGTTTGGCGGCATGGGAATCGAGACCGACATCGCCGCCGATTGGCACGCATCGCTTGCAGCCTTGGCATGGCAGGTTGATCTGGGCGTGAGCGATATTATCGGCGAGGCCCCGCTTGACCGCTATGATTTGCCAGAGCCTGTTAAACTGCCCGATCCTGTGGCCGCAGTACCCAACCCCGCGCCGCCGCGCGCGGTGGCCCCTGCCGCCCCAACCGCCGATATGGCGATTGCGGCGGCAACCGCTGCGGCATCTGGCGCGCAAAGCTTGGGCGATCTGCGCGAAGCGCTGGCGCGGTTTGACCAATTAGAGATCAAACGCGGTGCGCGCAATTTGGTGTTTGGCGATGGCAACCCGCAGGCCCGCGTGCTGATCCTGACCGAAGCGCCCGATGTCGAAGAAGACCGCGAAGGGCGGCCTTGTGTTGGCAGCAAGGGCGAGATGCTGGACCGGATGTTTGCAGCCATTGGCCTGTCGCGCAGCGCCGAGGCCGCGCAGGCGATCTATATCACCCCCAGCTTGCCATGGCGCGCGCCGCACCGCGAGCCAAGCGCGGATGAAATCGCCATCATCCGGCCCTTTGTGGCCCGCCATATCGCACTGATCAATCCTGCCGTGGTGGTGCTGTTGGGCAATGATGCCTTGCAATTGGCGCTGAACAGCAGCGGGATTTTGCGCCATCGCGGCACTTGGGCGCAGGCCTTTGACAAGCCGGTGCTTGCGATGACCCACCCCGCCTATCTGCAACGCAATCCCGCCGCCAAGCGCGAGGCTTGGGCTGATTTGCTGTCGCTGCAAGCGAAACTGCGCGGCCTTTAACCCGGCCTAGGGTGCGGGGCAGCCCTGCATTTCTACCGAGCCACCCTGATGCAGCACGGTCAGCGTGATCGCCGAACGATCCAAGGCAAAGGCAGCACCGCCGCTCGCCACAAAATCCGCTACCGCCGTCAGCCTGTCGCCCCTACGCTGCGATTGGGCCTCTGACACCCAGATTGCCGGATCACCGGCCTCGAATATCACCGTTTCCCCGGCGCCTTGCACCGCAAGCACCATCTGAGCTGTCACCCGCAGGCCATCCTTGATCGGTTGCACCTGACACGAAAGCCCCGCAGCCTGTGCCAGCTTTGGCAAATCGCGCAACGCTGCCTCGATCTGCGGATCAGCGCTGCGGCTCTCGCCAAGCCGCGCCGTCAGATCAACCACGGCAGGCATGCAGATATCCTTGCAAACCCCCAGATCTACACGGGCCTGCAAGGCCACAGGTTTGGCTGCATCCACCGGCACCACCTCGATCGGCAACACAACCGCGTCATGATAGCCGATGGTCTGCATGCCATTGGTGTGAAACACCTCGGGGCTTGGCCAAAGCACCCGCACCGATTTCACATTCTGCGAGCCTGCCCAATCAAAGATCGGAGGAATGCCTGCATCCCCGGGGCTGCGCCAATAGGTCTTCCACTGCGGTGCCAGTGTCAGGCTGATCGCGGCCATGTGGTGGCCATTGCTTTGCTGCCAGCCAGGCAAAATCTGGGCGGAAATCACCTCGTCTTGCTCGGTTGCAAGGGCGGGCGTGGCGGTCAGCAGGGCAAGAAGCAGGGCTTTCATCATGCCGAGACCTTAGCCAAATCTGCGGTCAGGGGAAGTCACGTTTGGGCGAGAGCCAGAGCAACATAACCAAATCTTCCGTGATTGGGGCTTGAGCCGCGCCGCCTGACACCCCATCCTAAAGCTCTTCGGACGAAAGGCCCCGATTCTATGGATTTGGTCGGCAAACTTCTGGTGGCAATGCCCGCCCTGCAAGACCCGCGCTTTGAGCATTCGGTGATCTTGATCTGTGCGCATTCCGCCGAGGGCGCGATGGGGCTTATCCTCAACAAACCCGTGCAAGATCTGTCCTTTGCCAAGCTGCTCGATCATCTGAACATCCCAAAATCGCCGCATGGCCGCGATATTACCGTGCATTTTGGCGGACCGGTTGAAACCGCACGCGGCTTTGTGCTGCATTCGCCTGACTATCGCTCTACCGGCGCGACAATGCATATCTTGGGCGGTTATGGCATGACCGCGACACTGGATGTGCTAGAAGCGATGGCGCAGGGTGCGGGGCCTGATCACGCGCTGCTGGCGCTTGGCTATTCCGGCTGGGGCGCAGGGCAGCTCGAATCCGAGATTGGCCGCAACGACTGGCTGACGGTTGATCCGACCGAAGCCCTGATCTTTGGCGCAGATGACGGCTACAAATGGAGCAATGCGCTGCGCAGTATGGGGATTGATCCGCTGTCGCTTTCGGCCACCGCCGGACGGGCCTAGGGTTTTGGGTGGTCGTCCCAGTCTTTCATCAAGATGCGATTGGCATCGCCCGAGGGGTCGTCAAACTGCTTGGTTTTCATCGCCCAGACAAAGGCCGCAAGCCCACAGCCGCCCAGCAAAAGCGAAGCCGGGATCAAGATTGACAAGATTTCCATTACTTCAGCCTTAATGAGTTCAGCGAGACCGTAATCGACGACAGCGACATCGCCAAGGCCGCCGCCAAGGGGGTGGCAAAGCCCAAAAGCGCAATTGGCACCGCCACGATGTTATAGGCGGCTGAGAGGCCAAAGTTTTCCAAAATCCGCCGCTTGGCCTGCCGTGCGATGCGGGCAGCATCGCCGATTGGGGCCATATTCTGGCCCAACAGCACAATATCAGAGGCGGTGCGCGCGGCATCTAAAGCCGTGGCGGGGCTGATTGAGACATGCGCCGCCGAAAGCGCCGCCGTGTCGTTCAAACCATCGCCCACCATCAAGACAAAATGCCCCGCTTCTGTCAGCCCCCGCACCAGTGCCAGCTTTTCGGCAGGCAGCGCGCCTGCCGTCCAATCCGCGATCCCAAGCCGCAGCGCCAGATCGGCGACAGGGCCCGGGGTATCGCCCGAAATCAGCTTAATCGCCTTACCCTGCGCCTTCAGCGCGGCAATTGCGGCTTCGGCTCCGGGGCGGATGTGGTCGGCAAAGGTAAAGACATGCACCACCCCATCCAGCGACAGATAGGTTGCGGTGACGTCAACGGCCTGCGTACCTACCCATTCCGCACGGCCCAGCCGCACCACTTGGCCCATATGGCGCGCCTCGATGCCATAGCCTGCGACTTCGCGCAGATCCTCGACCCGAGCGGGAGTGGCTGTCGTGGCCAAGGCCCGCGCCAAAGGGTGCGACGAGCCGGCCGCAAGCGCTGCGACCACGCCCAGAACCTGCGGGCTGTGATCGGCCAGATTGGTCGGCTTGGGCGTGCCCAGCGTCAGGGTTCCGGTTTTGTCAAACACCACCACATCGACCTGCGCCAGACGCTCCAGCGCAGTGCCGTCTTTGATCAGCAGACCCTTGCGAAACAGCTTGCCCGAGGCCGAGGTCACCACCGCAGGCACAGCAAGCCCCAGCGCACAGGGGCAGGTGATGATCAGCACCGCCGCCGAAATATTGACGGCATGGCGAAAATCGCCGCCCGTGCGCCACATCCAAAAGCCAAAGGCAGCAAAGGACAACAGATGCACAAGGGGCGAATACCAACTGGCGGCGCGCTCGGCCAAAGTGGTGTATTTGCTGCGCGCCGATTCCGCCACGGCGACCAGATCGGCCATGCGGTGCAGGCTGCTATCGGCCCCCGTTGCCGTCACACGCAGCGTCAAAGGTCCGGTCAAATTCACCTCGCCCGCCGAAACCGCCATGCCAAGACCGGCAAAAACCGGCAGGCTTTCGCCCGTCAGCAACGAGCGGTCAATCTCAGATGCGCCTTCGGTGATCACGCCGTCAACCGGCATCCGCCCCCCCGGCCGCACCCGCACCAGATCACCGACGGCAATCTCGGAAATCGCGCGCTCGACCTCGGTGCCATCCACCAGCACCCTTGCGCGCGGCACCTCAAGTGCGGCCAATTCCTCGGCCGCCGAACGCGCAACCGCCCGCGTGCGATGGTCCAGATAACGGCCCAGCAGCAGGAAAAAGCACAGCATGACGGCGGCGTCAAAATAGGCATGCACCCCGCTTTGCGTGGTCTCATAAAGCGAAATCGCGCTGGCCAGCACAAGGGCCAGCGAGATCGGCACATCCATGCCCAAACGCCCCACCCGCAGCGCCGCCCAAGCCGATTTGAAAAACGGCTGGCCTGCAAAAACCACCGTTGGAATAGCGATCATCGCCGAAATCCAATGGAACATATCACGGGTCGCAGCCTCGGCCCCAGACCAGACCGCCACCGACAACAGCATCACATTCATCATCGAGAAAAACGCCACGCCCAAACGCATCAGCAAATCGCGGCCCTGACGGTCGGTCTCGGTCGTGTTCAACAGGCCCGCGTCCAGCTCGTGCGCCTCATAGCCGACCCCGCGCAAAACCGCGATCATATCGGAGGCGCTCACCTGCGGTTCGGCCTCGACCGACAGCCGCTTTAGCGTCAGATTGACCCGCGCCGAGATCACGCCATCGGCGGCCAAAACCGCGCCTTCCACCGCCGAGATACAGGCGGCGCAATGCGCAGTTGGCAGCGACAGCATCAGCCGCGCATGCAGAGGCTTTGCAGCCTCGGCCAAGGCCTGCGCCGAGGGCATCACCGCACAGGCCGGACAAGCGGCCATGCCGCCATGTTCAACTTGCAACGGATGTGCGGCGGCTTGGGTCATGACTTAGCTCGTGACAAAGATGTTCAGGCGTTGGCGAAACAGGGTGCCATCTGGCGCGCGGGCTTCGACATGCATCATCCATTTTCCGGGGTTCAAGGCGGCTACGGCCCGATAGACCCCGCCCTCAAACACAAAGCGCGGCTGCATATCTTCCTTGGCTTCGGTTGGCCGCCCGACCAGCACCATCAGATTGCGCACCTCTACAGGGGCACCCGAAGCATCAGTGATCGCCAGATCCAAAGCACTTTGCGCACCATCATAGCGGGGCGTCACCGTCCAGCCAAGCGCACGCTGTGCCTTGGCATCGGCATCAAAGCTTTGGCTGGCAACATAAGAATTGCTAACCTCGAGCCCCGGGAAGGTCGAGTTGGCCTTATAGGCCATCGTCACATTCACCGCGATGATCAGACCAAAGGTCGCCACCATAAAGGCGCCAAAGCGCGGGCCGGTGATGCCATTGCGAAACAACAGCCAAACCAAACCGCCGAAATACAGCAGCATGAAGGCCACAAACATCAGGATGAACTGAAAGCCGATGTGCATCTTAGTCTCCTTTGCCGAAAAATACCGTGTCATGCGACACCCGATCGGTATGGGGGAATTCGGGGGTGCCTACGTCTTGAATCCACAGCCTGAGGGCGGTGCGTTCTTCCTCTGCGCCATGGCTATGCGCGGGGGCGGTGATAAACAGACGTTGGGTTTTGGTTTCATTGGCAGGCACCAAAACCTTCAGCCCCTGATCGCCATCCATCGACAGCACAAAGGTTGCATCAGAGGTTGCAGACAGCGTGAACCAGCGGTCCTCGCCATGTTTGTTGCGCAGCCGCAGGTCATAGGTGTTGCGGATCGAGCCATCTGACAATGTCACATACTGTGGATTGCGCACAGGTGTGACGTTGACATCAATATCCGTGCGCATGAACAAAGCCACCACAAGCGCCACACCAACCCCCGCCCAAAGCGTGGTATACATGATGGTGCGCGGGCGGAACACATGCGCCCAGACCGATTTCGGGGTCTTGCCCTCGCGCTCGCGGGTCTCGTCTGTCAGCGCCAGATAGCCGATCAAATCGCGCGGCTTGCCGATTTTATCCATCGTGTCGTTGCAGGCATCAATGCACAAACCGCAGGTGATACAGGCCATTTGCTGGCCGTCGCGAATATCAATCCCCATTGGGCAGACATTGACGCAGGCCATGCAATCAATGCAATCGCCGTGCCCTTCCACGCTTTGCTTGCCGCGCGGCTCGCCCCGCCAATCGCGGTAGCCGATGGTCAGCGTGTCTTCATCCATCATCGCGGCTTGGATCCGCGGCCAGGGGCAGGCGTAGATGCAGATTTGTTCACGCGCAAAGCCGCCAAATAAGAAGGTCGTCGCCGTCAAAATCGCCATCGTGATATAGGCAGCCGGATGGGCGGTTCCGTGTAGCAGATCGTGAAACAGCGTCGGCGCATCGGTAAAGTAGAACACCCAAGCGCCACCAGTTGCCAAGCCAATCAGCAGCCAGGCGGTCCATTTCAGGCCGTTCTTACGAATCTTTTCGGCATCCCACTTTTGCCGGTGCAGACGAATGCGGGCGTTGCGGTCGCCTTCGATCCAACGCTCGACCAGAATGAACAGATCGGTCCAAACCGTTTGCGGGCAGGCATAGCCGCACCAAACGCGGCCCGCCGCACTGGTGAACAAGAACAGCCCCAGCCCCGCCATGATCAAAAGACCTGCCACGAAATAGAATTCATAGGGCCAGATCTCGATCATAAAGAAAAAGAACCGCCGCCCCGACATATCAATCAACACCGCTTGATCGGGCAAAAGCGGGCCACGATCCCAGCGGATCCAAGGGGTGACATAGTAAATCCCCAGCATCAGCGCCAAAAGCCACCACTTTAGATTGCGGAAAGTGCCTTTGACACGGCGCGGAAAAATCGGCTCGCGCGCGGCGAAAAGGACTGGGGTTTCAGGGTCTTGGATCGTCACGGACCTATCTCCGGTTATTAAATCTGGCCTTGGGTTTGCGCCTGCCGTCCAGAGCTTGCCTTGATATGCATCAAACAGACATTCACGATGCAGCTTTAAGCCTGCGACAAAAGCGCCAAGCGGGCGCGGGAGCAAAGGCAGAGCTGCCTAGGCAGCAAAAAACAATCGCGGCCCGCTAAACGGGCCGCGACAGCATAGATTTACTCGCCGCCACCAAGGCTGTGGACATAGGTCGCTACCGAGCGGATTTCGTCTTCAGAAAGACGCACATTCCACGCTGGCATCACCCCAAAGCGCGAATAGGTCACGGTCTGCACCAAGGTTTTGCGATCGCCGCCATAAAGCCAAATCGCATCGGTCAGGTTGGGCGCGCCAAAGTCGCGGTTGCCCATGCCCGCATCACCGTGACAGGCCGCACAGTTTTCAGCAAAGACTGTCGCCCCTGCTTCTGCCATCGCGGCGTCATGGTCTTGACCCGAGATTTGCAGCACATGTTCGACCACATCATCAATCTGCGCCTTTTCAAGAATGCCATCCTTGCCGAAACTTGGCATTTGCGAATAGCGCGCATCCCCGTCAGTGGTGTTGCGGATGCCATGTGCGATGGTGGTATGGATTGCTTCCATATCGCCGCCCCAAAGCCAGTCGTTGTCCAACAGGTTCGGATAGCCCTTGCCCTGAACCCCCGCGGCCCCCGAGCCGTGGCACTGGGCGCAGTTGTTTTTGAACACCGAAGCCCCGGCCGAGATGGCATAGGTCTTCAGCTCGTCATTGCCCGGAATAGCGGCAAGATCGGCGGCGTTCAGCTTGGCCTTGATCGGCGCATTGGCTTCGTCAAAGCGCGCGATTTCAGCCACCACTTCGGTGCGCAGCGTTGGCCCCAACAGGCCTTGGGTCGCGCCGTGGATCAGCGGCCATGCCGGATAGGCGATGGAATAGCCGATGCCCCAGACGATGCAGGCATAAAACACCCAGACCCACCAGCGCGGCATCGGGTTGTCGTATTCCTCGATGCCGTCCCAGCTGTGGCCGGTGGTTTGAACCTCTTTCTCGGCTTTTTTAACTTGCTTGGCGCACATGGTTACGCCTCCTCGGCTTGCCGGTCGGCGCCAACGCGCGGTGTCCGCGTGATGGCCTCGGCGGCGGGTTTCTTGTCATGGCGAAAGATCGAATTGGCGATATCGTCGTGGACTGCCTGCGAACCGGGCCGAAACGCCCAGAACACGATGCCAACGAAAATTAGAAAGATCGCCAGCATTGCCCAGCTATCGGCGAAGGCGCGCATCAGGCTATAGGTTTCCATCCCTGCCCCCTATCGTTTTGGGTCTGGGATGAAGGTCGAGAAATCGACCATCGTGCCCAGAACCTGAAGGTAAGAGATCAGCGCGTCCATTTCTGTCAAAGCAGGGTTGCCATCGAAATTGGCGATGTTCACCTTTTTATAGCGCTCTTCCAAACCGGCGGTGTCTGCCTCTGGGTCTGCCTGCGCCTTGAAGTCCGCCACAGCCGCGTCCAGCATCTCGGTGGTATAGGGCACGCCGACCATGCGGTGCACCTTCATGATATCCTCGATATAGCGGCCGTCGATTTCTGCATTCGACAAGAAGGCATATTTTGGCATCACCGATTCTGGCACCACCGCCTGAGGGTTGCTCAGGTGGTCAACATGCCAAGCATCCGAATAGCGCCCACCGACCCGCGCCAAATCTGGCCCGGTGCGTTTCGATCCCCATTGGAACGGGTGGTCATACATCGATTCCGCAGCCAGCGAGTAGTGGCCATAGCGTTCGACCTCGTCGCGCATCGGGCGGATCATCTGGCTGTGGCAGACATAGCAGCCCTCGCGGATGTAGATATCGCGGCCAGCAAGTTCCAGGGGGGTGTAGGGGCGAACCCCTTCCACCTTTTCAATCGTGTTCTGAATATAGAACAGCGGGGCGATTTCGACGATACCGCCGATGGTCACCACGATGAAACTTAGCACCAGCAAAAGCGAGGCATTGGTTTCGATGAACTTGTGTTTATTTAGAATAGACATCTGTTGCCCCCCTTATTCAGCCGGAACGGCGTTGTTGGCGTTGACCACTGCCTTGGAAGGCTGCGCGCGCACTGTCATCCACAGGTTATAGGCCATCAACATGCCGCCGGTCAGATACATCAGACCACCGGTACCGCGCACCACATACATAGGGAACTTGGCCGCCACGGTGTCTGCAAAGGCGTTGACAAGGAAGCCATTGGCATCAACTTCGCGCCACATCAGGCCTTCCATAATGCCGGTCACCCACATCGAGCTTGCGTAAAGAATGATGCCGATGGTGGCGAGCCAGAAGTGCCAAGACACCAGTTTCAGACTGTACAGGCTTTCACGGTTCCACAGACGCGGCGTCAGGAAGTAAAGCGCGCCAAAGGTGATCATGCCGTTCCAACCCAGCGCACCAGAATGCACATGGCCAATCGTCCAGTCGGTATAGTGGCTCAGCGAGTTGACCGATTTGATCGACATCATCGGGCCTTCAAAGGTCGACATGCCGTAAAAGCCAAGCGAGATCACCATCATCCGAATAACCGGATCGGTGCGCAGCTTGTCCCATGCGCCCGAAAGCGTCATCAAACCGTTGATCATGCCCCCCCAAGACGGCATCCACAGGATGATCGACATCACCATGCCCAGCGTCGAGGCCCATTCCGGCAGCGCGGTATAGTGCAGGTGGTGCGGACCAGCCCAGATATAAAGGAAGATCAGCGCCCAAAAGTGGATGATCGACAGCTTGTAGCTATAGACCGGACGCTCTGCCTGCTTGGGCACAAAGTAATACATCATGCCCAAAAAGCCCGCAGTCAGGAAGAAGCCCACCGCGTTGTGACCATACCACCACTGCGTCATCGCATCTTGCACACCCGAAAAAACAGGCACCGATTGCGACGAGAAAAGGCTGACCGGGATCGCCATATTGTTGACCAAATGCAGCATCGCCACCGTGATGATCATCGACAAAAGGAACCAGTTTGCGACGTAGATATGGGGTTCTTTGCGCTTGACCAGCGTGCCCACAAAGACAATCAGGAAAGCCACCCAAACCACTGTCAGCCAGATATCAATGTACCAGACCGTCTCGGCGTATTCTTTGCCCTGGGTGCCTCCCGTCAGATACGAGGTCGCCGCCAGCACGATCATCAGCTGCCAGCCCCAGAACACGAACCAGCCAAGGTTGCCGCCCCAAAGCCGCGCGCCTGAGGTGCGCTGCACGATATAAAACGCGCTCATGATCAGCGCGTTGCCGCCAAAAGCAAAAATTACGGCCGAGGTGTGCAAGGGCCGCAAGCGGCCAAAGTTCAGCACCCCATCGGTGATATTGCCAAGGTTCAGCGACGGAAATGCCAACTGAAAGGCGATAACCACGCCTACCAGAAACCCAACGACGCCCCAAAAGGTTGTCGCAATCACACCCGCGCGCACGACGCTGTCGAAATATTCATCCTGCGGATGCGCTTGAACCTCGCCCGCATGCCGCAGTTCCCACACGAATGCGATTGCTGCGGCAAGCATCACGACGATCGCGTTCACCTGATAGGCAAGGTCATGTGCATAGTTGGCGCCAATTGCGGCCAAAACCGCAATCACCCCATATACAACAAGTTTAACGTAATCCCACATTTTGCGTCCCTTCGTAGGCCTGACCCGCATGCGATTGCGATTCGCATTGCGCCCAGAGCTTTGACTGTACCCGCTTTTCGCAGGCGAAGCCGGTTCCAGCTTTGATCCATATCAACTTGGTGTGTAGCTAAGGTTGATCGACATCAAGGCCAATGCCTTTGTTGGGTGACATGCTGACGCAGTCCCCTTTGAAAGGAGCATACTGTGATGACCTATAAAACCATCCTAACGGTTCTGACCCACCCTGCCGAAGCCGAGCTGGCAATTCGTTCTGCCGCCCGTATGGCACGCAAGCTTGATGCCCATCTTGAGATTTTGGCACTGGCGGTCGATCGCACCCAACTTGGCTATTCCTATCTGGGCACGGGTGCGATGTTACTGGAAGCGGGCCTAGAGCAGGCCGATCTGGAGGCCCGCCGCATCGACGCTGCCGCACGCGCGGCTTTGCACGAGGAAAGCACCGATCTGCGCTATAGCGTTGAAACCATGGTGGCCCAGATTGGCCTGACCCCCGAACTGGTCGGCAGTCGCGCCCGCTTTGCCGATCTGGTGGTGCTGCCCTGCCCCTATGGCACTGGCCTTGGCCCCGAAGCCGAAGCCGTGGTCGAGGCGGCGCTGTTTGACGCCCATGCGCCGGTTTTGGTGTTGCCAGCCAGCGGTTTGGGCGAAAACACCCTGCCAAAACGTATCGTTCTGGCTTGGAACCAAAGCGCCGAGGCGATGACCGCCGCCCGCCTTGCCTTGCCGCTGCTGAAACAGGCCGAAGCGGTCAGCATCACGGTGATTGACCCGCCGATCACCGGCTCTGATCGCTCTGACCCCGGTGGTGCGCTCTGTCAGATGCTGGTGCGCCATGGTGTCAAAGCCGAGGTTGCGGTTCTGGCGCGCACCCAGACCCGCGTCTCGGATGTGCTGGCGCGGCATGCTCTCGAGATCAATGCCGATATGCTGGTGATCGGGGCCTATGGCCATTCGCGGCTGCGCCAAGCCATCCTTGGCGGCACGACCCGCAACATGCTAGAGAAAGCCGAAATTCCGGTCTTTATGGCGCATTAAAGCAAAGGGGCGGTCGCGTAATTCGACCGCCCCTTTGTTCGTTCAGACACGAAGCTTACGCTTAACGCACCAAGTTATCGTCTTCGTCGTCTTCGTCATCTGCATCGGGCAGATTAAAGAAGCTGTCGGCATCCGAGAAATCGGCAGGCTTTTCTTCTTCTTCGCGGCGGGTGAATTGCTCAAGCCCCGAGGCCATCTTGCCTTCGGTCTCCATGCCCAGCGATTGCTCGGTCGAAACGAGCTTGCGCCGCTCGTCATCGGTCATCACAGACCCTTCTGCGGCCTTTTTGCGGGCAGCGGCCTGAACCGCCGTATCCAGTTCAGACTGCTTGCACAGGCCCAAAGCCACCGGATCAATCGGGGTGATGTTGTTGATGTTCCAATGCGTCCGCTCGCGGATCGCTTGGATGGTGGGCTTGGTGGTGCCGACCAATTTGCCAACCGCGCCGTCCGACAGCTCTGGGTGGAATTTCACCAACCACAGGATCGAGGCCGGACGGTCCTGACGCTTGGACAAGGGCGTATAGCGCGGACCGCGACGCTTTTCTTCGCCAACCGCACTTGCGTTGAACTTCAGCTTCAGCTTGTAGAGCGGATCTTTCTGACCCTTCTCGATTTCGCCTGCGTCCAATTGGTTGTTGCCAACCGGATCAAAGCCTTTGACCCCTGTTGCCACATCGCCGTCAGCAATGCCCTGCACTTCAAGCTCGTGCATGCCGCAGAATTCAGCGACCTGACGGAAGGTCAGCGTGGTGTTATCGACCAGCCAAACAGCGGTTGCTTTCGCCATCAAAGGTTTCGACATCGCAATGTCCTTTCGGTTTCTGCCCACATGGGGCCAATTCGCAAATCTTCCCCGTGCCGGGAAAACGGCTGCGACCCGAGGGCCGCGACTTCCACGTTTTCAGGGAATTCATTTGCCGATATAGTGTGCTTCAAGCCAAAGGGAAAGTGGAAATGCGTCTTATTTTAGGGTTCTTGGCAGTGGTTTGCCTATGCAGTGCGGCGCGCGCCGATGGTGAAAAGGCGGGCGACTTCGATTATTATGTGATGTCGCTGGGCTGGTCGGCAAATTGGTGCGCGCTGGAAGGCGATGCGCGCCGCGATCCGCAATGTGACGCAGGGCGCGGGCTGACCTGGACGCTGCACGGGCTTTGGCCGCAATATGAGGCAGGGTTCCCCGCTTATTGCCGCACGACTGCCACAGACCCCGCCCGCAGCGCCACGGCGCAGATGGCCGACATCATGGGCGGATCGGGGCTGGCGTTTTACCAATGGAAAAAACACGGCCGCTGTTCGGGGCTTTCGGCCGAAGGCTATTACGCCACCATGCGCAAAGCTTACCGCTCGGTGGTGATCCCACCACTTTTTGCCAAGATAAACAAAGACCTGAAAGTGCCCGCCGCCGTGATCGAAGGCGCGTTTCTGGAACGCAACCCGCAGCTGAACCGCGATCAGATCACCGTCACCTGCAAGGCGGGCAGGATCCAAGAGCTGCGGATTTGCCTGACCAAAGACCTGACCCCGCGCCGCTGTGGCAGCGACACGATCCGCGATTGCACGCTGCAAGACGCGGAACTAGACGCGGTGCGCTAGGCGCTACGGATCAAGCAGGCCCGAGGTCTGCATCGCCTCTAGCCCATCGGCAAGATAGGTCGCCACCAGCGGTTTTGACAGCAAATAGCGGCTGACCCGCCCAACATGGCGCGCGCGGGCCAGACGGCAGGTCTTGGCCCAGCTTTCAGGCTCGGCATCGCCGCGCCCGATCCAGAACAAGGCAACCAGCGCGTCTTGCTGATCGTCATTCATCGTCTCGATTTCTTGGGTAATCTCGTCGCGGCTTAAATCGCCTGCGGTTTCCTGCAACATCTCGGTGACCTCGTCGTCCGAGGCATTGCCGCCCAGATCAGGAATATCAAGACCTTCGCGGGCCATAACGGATTTGAACCGCACAACCAGCGCGTCAATCTCGGCGGTGTCGAAAGGTAGTTCTATCATCGGGGATCTCCTGTTCGACCCTGATGATAGGCGCGCAGGATCTGCGCGCCTTGATCTCGATCAGCCTTGCTTTTTCGCCTCGGCGATCGCTTTCAGCTTTGCCACCAGCTCTTCTTTGCTGGGACGCCCGCCGGTCGGGCTTTTTTCAGCACCAAGCCCACGGCCGGGTTTGTTTTTCGGGGTGTTTTTGTCAGCACGCGCGTTGCCGGATTTGGAATAGTCCATGTCGAAAGCCTCTTTCTGGTTGCAATAAGCCTTGCCCTAAAGCCAAGCCCACCGCAAGCGGCCATGCACAAAGGCAGGGCGGCTTGCTTAGATCAGGCCAGCATCGGCGAACAGGCGGCGCAAATCAGCTTCGGGCCGCGCGCCAATATGGCTGATGATTTCCGAGGCCGCCAGATTGCCCATCTTGCCTGCGGTTTGCAGATCATAGCCATTGGTGATGCCCCAAAGGAACGCGCCTGCGAACAGATCCCCCGCGCCGGTTGCATCGACGATCTGTGTCGGCACCGCTGGCAGATGCCAATGCTGCCCCTGCGACAAGATATGCGCGCCATCCGCACCATCGGTGCAAGCGACAATCGCCACCTCTGCCGCAGCCAAACGCAGGGCTGTGGCGAAGTCTTCGGTCTGATACATCGCCAGCAATTCGGCGCGATTGGCAAACAGCAGATCGACATCGGCCACAATCATCTTGTGAAAGGCATCGCGGTGACGCGAGATGCAAAAGGCATCCGACAGCGTGATCGACACGCGGCCCCCCGCCCCCTTGCAGGCCGCAATCGCCTTTTCAAAGGCCTGATGGCTGTCCGGCCCGTCAAAGCGATAGCCTTCCAGATAAATCCATTCCGCCTGCGCCATTTGCGCGTCGTCAATATCGGCGGGGGTCAGAAATTCTGACCAGCCCAGATAGGTGTTCATCGAGCGTTCGCCATCCGGCGTCACGATGATGATGCAGCGGCCGGTTTCTTGCTCGGTGGCTTTGGCGGCAAGGCTGGTTTCATAGACAGCGCCCTGCGCGCGCAGATCATGGGCAAAGATCGCGCCCAGTTGATCATCCTTGACCTTGCCGACATAGGCGGTGCGCCCGCCCAGATGCGCGATGCCTGCGATGGTATTGGCGGCCGATCCGCCCGAGATTTCCTTGGCAGGCCCGATGCGGGCATAAAGATCAACCGCGCGCGGCATGTCGATCAGCTGCATGATGCCCTTGCCAATGCCATTGGCGGCCAAAAAGGCCTCGTCGGCATGGGCCAGCACATCCACCATCGCATTGCCGATTCCGACAACCTGAAACTGTTTCATTCGGTCTTTTCCTCATACAGGCAATCGTCACGGATCGGACAAATCGCACACTTTGGTTTGCGCGCCGTGCAGATATACCGCCCGTGCAAAATAAGCCAGTGGTGGGCGTGCAATTGGTATTCGGCAGGCACGTTGTCTTCAATCGCACGCTCGACCGCGGTCTCGTCGCGCCCGACGGCGATACCAGATCGGTTGCCCAGCCGCAGGATATGGGTATCGACCGCTTGCGAAGGCTGGCCAAACCACATGTTCAGCACCACATTCGCGGTCTTGCGCCCCACGCCGGGCAAAGATTGCAGCGCCGCACGGCTGGAAGGCACCTGCCCGCCATAGCTTTCAACCAGAATGCGGCTGAGTTTGATGACGTTCTTGGCCTTGTTGCGGTAAAGCCCGATGGTCTTGATATGCTCGATCACCGCCTCTTCGCCCAAGGCCAGCATCTTTTCCGGCGTATCGGCCAGCTCGAACAGCCGCTTGGTGGCTTTGTTGACGCCAACATCTGTGGACTGCGCCGAAAGCGCCACGGCGACCACCAGCGTGAAGGCATTGCTGTGATGCAATTCGCCCTTTGGTTCGGCCTCGGCCTCGCGAAAGCGCGAAAAGATCCGTTGCAAGGCGTGATAATCGAGTTGTTTGACCATGCCAAAGATATGGCGCAATCGCGGGCTTGCGACAAGTATTTGTCGCAAGTTTCGGGTCGCGTGCAGGCCACAACCGCCCTAATCTTGCGGCAAGGAGAGCCCGATGACCGACCAATCGCCATCTTATCACTACGCCCTGATCGCCCGCGCGCTGCGGGTTCTGGAGGCAGAGGGCCCAGCCCTGACGCTCGAGGCATTGGCCGCGCGCATGGGTGTAAGTGCGGCGCATTTTCAGCGGGTGTTTTCGGCCTGGGTTGGGGTTTCACCCAAGCGCTATCAGCAATATCTGGTGCTGGACCATGCGCGCGATCTTTTGGCGCGCAAGTTCACCCTGCTGGACACCGCGCTGGAAACCGGGCTTTCGGGCCCAAGCCGGCTGCATGATCTGTTTATGACATGGGAGGCGATGACGCCGGGCGATGTGGCGCGCGCTGGCGCTGGGTTGGCAATTGATTGGGGCTGGTTTGACAGCCCCTTTGGCGCGGCGATTGTGATGGGCACTGAAAAGGGCATCTGCGGTCTGGGATTTGCCGCCGAAATGGGCGAGGCCGCAGCCTTTGCCGATTTGCAAAACCGCTGGCCCTTGGCGCAGTTTCGGGAAAACCCTGCCCAGCTTGCGCCTTGGGTGCAGACCGCCTTTGGCCTGCACCGCAGCGCCAATGCGCCTGCGCCGCTGCTGCTGATCGGCGCGCCGTTCCAGATCAAGGTCTGGCAGGCGCTGCTGGCGATTCCTTCGGGCCATGTTACCACCTATTCCGAAATCGCCCGCCATATTGGCCATCCCAAGGCGGTGCGGGCGGTCGGCACAGCGGTGGGGCGCAATCCGATCAGCCTGCTGATCCCCTGCCACCGCGCCCTGCGCAAATCTGGCGCGTTGGGCGGCTATCATTGGGGCCTGCCCGTCAAGCGCGCCATGCTGGCTTATGAGGCCGCCCGCGCCGATGCCGCCGAGTAGCGGATAAGTGATGGGCGAAAACCTGCCGTGACATGCGCGCCACTGTCAGAGCTGACGCCGCACTGCTAATATGGCCGCTTAGGCCACACAAAGGCCCAGTAGAATTTCGAGGCAGCAGATGATCCTGAACAAAACCCTTCTTCTTTCCGCCATTGCCCTGATGGGGCTGACCGCTTGCGTTGACCCAAACGCCTATCCTGATGATCCAAACGCCCGCGCCAAGAACGGCGCGATTGTCGGCGGTATGTTGGGAGCCTTTGCAGGCGCCACCCGTTCGGGCGATGACAAGCTGGGCAAAGCCGTTGTTGGCGGCGTGCTTGGCGCAGCCCTTGGCGGCGCGATTGGCAGCACCTTGGACAAACAGGCGGCAGACCTGCGCTCTTCGATCGGCAATTCAAATATCTCGGTCACCAACAACGGCCAATATCTGGTGGTCAACATGCCGCAAGATGTGCTGTTTGCCACCGACAGCGCGACACTGCGGCCTGATCTGACCTATGATCTGCGCGCGGTTGCGGGGTCTTTGAACCGCTATCCTGACAGCTCGGTCGAAGTGATTGGGCATACCGACAACTCGGGTGCCGCCGCTTATAACCAAGACCTGTCGCAACGCCGTGCAACATCGGTGGCACAGGTGCTGCGCGATGCAGGCGTGCAGGGAAACCGGCTGGCAGCCTATGGTCGTGGCGAGGACCAACCGGTTGCCTCTAACCTGACACCAGAGGGCCGCGCGGCAAATCGTCGGGTGGAAATCATTATCCGGCCTTCGGCCTAAGCCCGCGTCAAACTTGCATAAACGCGTGGGGCCCCAGCCTCACGCGTTTTGTATTGAGAGCGCCGCAAATTGGTCATATGTTTGCTCCAGTTCGGAGAAACCCATGCCATTCCAGAAGATCGAGGCGGAAAAACTGTCGCAATCCGTGGTCCAGCAAATTGAATTGCTGATCCTGCGCGGCATCTTGCAACCGGGCGAGCGTTTGCCGTCAGAACGGGAATTGTCCGACCGTCTGGGCGTGTCGCGCCCCTCGCTGCGCGAGGCGGTGGCCGACCTGCAACAGCGCGGGTTGTTGACCAGCCGCCCTAACGCTGGAATTTTTGTCGCCGATGTGCTGGGTTCGGCGTTTTCGCCAGCCCTGGTGGGGCTGTTTTCAAGCCATGAAGAGGCGGTGATCGACTATGTCGCCTTCCGCCGCGATATGGAGGCGCTGACCGCCGAACGCGCCGCGCGGCTGGGTACCGAGACCGATCTGAAGGTGATTGCAGCGGTTTTCACCAAGATGGAAGCGGCCCACCAAAAACGCGATCCTTCCGATGAGGCCGAGCTAGACGCCAGTTTTCACATGGCGATCATCGAGGCCAGCCATAATGTGGTGATGCTGCATATGATGCGCTCGATGTACGAACTGCTGCGCAGTGGCGTGTTCTACAATCGGCAGGTGATGTTCAAAAACCGTCTGACTCGCGACCATCTTCTGGACCAGCATCGCGCGATCAATGATGCGATCCAAGCCCGCGATCCGGCCGCCGCCCGCGCCGCGATCGAGGCACATATGGATTTCATCCAAGGCTCGATGGCCGAGCAAGCCAAGGCAGGGCGGAACGAAGCCATAGCCAAGCTGCGGCTTGAACACGAAATCAGCAAATAAAAACGGCCCGGCAAAGCTGCCGAGCCGATTTAAGGGATGTATCAGCCGGTTAGTGGAACTTGGCGTTCACTTCGGCAATCGCATGATCAATCGACGCCGATGCGGTTTCGGCAGTTGCCTGCTTGGCCAGCACCTCAGCCGCGGCAGCAACAGCTACCGTAATTGCGCTTTCACGCACCTGACGCAAAGCGCCTGCTTCGGCGGCTGCGATCTGCTCTTCTGCGCCAGCCAGACGGCGTGCGATAGATTGTGCCAGATCTTCCTTGGCTTTGGCGGCAGCAAGCTGCGCCTCTTCCTTGGCTTGGGCGATGATGCGCGCAGATTGCTCTAGCACTTCTTTCTGCTTGGCCTCGTAAGAGCCCAGCAAAGCCATGGCTTCGGCACGCAACGCCTTGGCCTCTTCCAGATCTGCCTTGATCCGTGCAGCCCGCGCGTCAAGCGCATTGGCCAAGATCGCTGGAACGCCGGTATAGATCAGCACGCCAATGAACAGCAAGAACGAGATCAGCACCACAAAGTTGGTGTTGTGCAGGCTGAACATCGCAGCGCCGTGGCTGCTTGCGGTCAGCACCGCCACGATGCCTGCCAGAGCAACGATCAGAAAAATGTTTTTCATAATCTTACCCTTTCATCCGCGCGGTCACCGCTGCGGTGATCGAACGCGCATCAGCAGAACCGCCCAAAGCCGCAACCAATTCCTTGGCGGTGTCTTTGGCGACCTCGTTAATAGCCTCTTGCGCACCAGCGCGAATTTCGTCGATCCGCTGGGCGGATTCGGCGGCTTTCGCAGCGATTTGCGTATCGGCTTTGGCAATGGCTGCGTTCAGGTCTTGCTGAATGTCTGCCTTGGTCTGTGCGACGATCTTGCCTGCTTCGGCACGGGCTTGCGCCAATGCGTCGTTATAGGCTTTCTCGGCCGACAGAGCCTTTTGCTTGAACTCTTCCGCAGCGGCCAGATCGTTCAAGATCGTGCCCTTGCGGTTGGCCAAAGTGCCGCCAATCCGTGGCAAAGCGATAAGCTTCAGCACGAAAAAGATCACGACCAGCGTGACGACGAGCCAGAAAATCTGGTTCGCAAAATGCGAGGGATCAAGCTGCGGCATTCCTGCCGCTGCGGCCTCGTGCGCAACTTCGGTTGCGGCTTCTGGTGTGGTGGTCGCTGTCATTTTGCCCTCCGTCGGACCCTTTTGGAAGTTCAGGGGCGCCGCACTATTGCGGCACCCCTGACCGTAAGGATGCGAAGGTCAGATTAGACTGCGAACATCAGCAGAAGAGCGACGAGGAACGAAAAGATCCCCAAAGCTTCTGCGAAGGCCAGACCGATGAACAGGGTCGCTGTCTGCGAGCCAGCCGCCGACGGGTTGCGAAGTGCGCCCGACAGGAAGTTGCCGGCAACATAGCCAACACCGATAGCCGAAGCGCCCGAACCGATAGCTGCCAGACCGGCGCCGATGAATTTGCCCAAAGCGGCTGCTGCTGCGAGTTCCATGAGATTCTCCTTAGGATGGAATGAGATAGTGTTTTGAGACGACCGACGCTTAGTGCCCAGGATGCAGCGCATCTTTCAGGTACACACAGGTCAGGATGGTAAAGACGTAGGCTTGGATGAAGGCAACAAGCACCTCCAGCGCATAGATTGCGGTGATGGCCAAGACCGACACCGGCGTCACCAGCACACCAATCCCCGAAATCAGGATCATCGGTGCAAAGGCCGCGAAAACTTTCATCACTGCGTGGCCAGCCATCACGTTGCCCGCAAGACGGATCGAGTGGCTGACAGGGCGCACGAAGTAAGAGATCAATTCGATCACCGCGATGATCGGACGCAGGATCGCTGGCGAATCTTTCATCCAGAAAAGGCCCAGAAAGTGCAGCCCGTGCTTCCAGAAACCCAGCAGCGTGACGAAAAAGAACACTCCAAAGCCCAGCACTGCCGTCACGGCGATATGCGAGGTTGGCGCGAACGATCCCGGCAGCAGACCCAACATGTTCGAGAAGGCAATGGTCAGAAACAGCGTCATCACCATTGGGAAGTATTTCGCACCATCTTCACCCGTGACATCAACGACCATGTTATGCACAAAGTCGTAAGCCATCTCGCCGACCGACTGCATGCGCGTCGGGATCAGGTTGCGACCCTTAGAGCCCAGAACAAAGACGCCAACAATCGCCAGCGCCGCAATCACCAACCACAGGGTCGAGTTGGTGATGGTGTACCAATGGATCGGACCCTCGCCAAACAGCGGGTGAACCTCGAACTGCTGGAGAGGATGGAACGCCAACCCACCTTCGCTTTGCGCTTCGCTTGCCACTTCAGTCTTCCTCTTCATCGTCAGCTGCGCTTGCAGCGTTTGCCTCGGGAGCCGGCGCTTTTGCGGCCTTCTCCTGCATCTCTTTTGCCGAACCGAGCATGGTTTTCACCCCTGCCGCAAATCCAGCCAATACAAACAGCACTAAGAACAGCGGCATGGTCCCAAACAGGGTATCCAGTCCGTATCCGATGCTAAATCCGATCAACAGACCGGCAACAAGCTCTATCACCATGCGCCAAGCAAGCTGTGCCTGACGATGCTGCTCCGATTTGGCAGAACGGCGCGGGGCCGCTGCGGCTTTTGCCAATCCGATCCGCTGTTCCAAGGCCGCAAGGCGATCCCGTTCGGCGTCCGATACCATGGCAGAAAACCCCCAAATGGTTCGAACGATATCTACGCAGCCGACACCAAGGTGTCAAGCAAGGATAATCTCATTCAAAGTATTGATTTTGCTAACTTATTTTCAAAAGCAAGGATTCGAATTTGGTGACATTTCCCCCAACAGACGGCTTTGGCATATTCAACCGAATGGTTGACGATTCCGCAAAGCATCGTGATAATCGCCCGATGGCACAAAGCTTAGACATGGTATTTTCGGCTTTGGCCGATCCGACGCGGCGGGCGATCCTTAGCATGCTGCTGGAGGATGATATGGCAGTGACCGATGTGGCCGCGCCGTTTCAGATCAGCCTTGCGGCGATTTCCAAACATCTGGGCATTCTCGCCGAGGCGGGGTTGGTCAGCCGTGAGAAGCGCGGTCGGGTGATATGGTGCAAACTCGAGCCCGACGCCCTGCGCGCGGCTTCGGTTTGGATGGGCAGCTTTGGCCAGTTTGAGCCCGTTGACCTTGACGCATTCGAGCGCTTCTTAGCGGATGAGTTCAGCGCGACCGCCGAAGAGATCGAGCAAGATCCGCCGCAACCGCGCTGAAAAAACCGATACCCCCCTCAGTTTCTTCGTATCCCAGCCACAAAGGCGCCCCTTTTGCCAAGCAGATTGGCGGCCAAAGCAGTGCAAGGAGGCGTGCATGGTGTTTGGCAAGCATATCAGACGATTGATCAGCCAGTTTGGCGCAAAGACCGAGGTCACCGCAGATGTCTTTGCCCTCCGCCTCGAGCGCTGCCGTCAGCGCGACGGCTGGCGCGCACCACCGCAGGCATTGTTCAAAATGCGATCGAAACCCCCGGCAGCCGCAGCTCGGTGATCAAATCGCGCAGCTCTTGCCGCGCCGCGATGTTGGATAGGTTCAAGCCATCGACGCCAGTATCTCGAAGATCCAGCAGGGTCAGCCCACGCGGAAACAGCTCGCGAAAGATCACGCGCTCGGAAAACCCGGCGGCGACGCGAAAGCCGATGCGCTTTGAAAGCTCTTCCAAGGCTGCGCCGACTTTTTTCTTATTATGCATCTGCTGCGCGCCCAAGCGGTTGCGCAAAACGATCCAGTCGATGGGCTTTAGCCCCGCCTGCGCGCGCAACTGCCGCGCGTTCCAGACCATTTCGGAATAGATCGACGGGCCTTTGACACGGCCCGTTTCGGCATCCACACGCGCCAGCAGATCGAAATCGATAAAGCTGTCGTTCAAAGGCGTGACCAGCGTGTCGGCAAGGCTATGGGCGACTTGGCTGAGACGGGTGTGACTGCCGGGGCAGTCGATGATGATGAAATCGGAAATCGGATCTAGCTGCGCCACCGCCGCCGAAAGCCGCGCGTCAAAGGCGTTTTCACCCGTTGCCAAACTGTCAGCCGGCACCTCGGGCAGTTCGATATAATTCGGGCTGGGCAGATCAAGCTCTGCGCGTTTCAGGTAAGCGATCCGATTTTCGACATAACGCCCGAAAGAGCGCTGCCGCAGATCCAGATCCAAAGCGCCAACGCGGTGGCCCATGCGCGCCAAAGCCGTCCCGACATGCATCGAGGTGGTCGATTTGCCCGACCCGCCCTTTTCGTTGCCGACAACGATGATATGCGCCATGGTTTGCGTCCTTATAATCTTTCGATTGCTTCCTACACGTTTAGACCGGCAAAGGGGAAGCATCAAAACGGGCGGGATGCCCAGACAATGTCAGGGTGCGGCTGGCAAGTCGCAGTGCTTCGGCCGGGTCGTGCGTCACCAGCACAGTGGCAAGCGGGCGCGCGGCGCGCAGGGTCTCGAACAGGGTCATCATCTCATCGGCAAGGCGTGGATCCAGCGAGGTAAAGGCCTCATCCATCAGCAGGATCTGCGGCCGCATTGCAAAGGCGCGCGCAAGCGCAAGCCGGCGCTGTTGACCCAGTGACAGCGCATTTGGAAAGGCCGCAGCCTTCTCGGCCAAGCCGCAATCGGCCAGGGCCTGATCCGCCACTTGCACCGAACAGCCGGTCAAAAGTGTGATGTTGCCGCGCACGCTGCGCCATGGCAGCAGGGTCGGTTCTTGGAACACCATTGCCGGCGGAGCTATCTGCGACAGATCGCCCTGCCAATCGGCATGTAGCCCGGCAAGGATGCGCAACAGCGTCGATTTCCCCACCCCCGAAGCGCCGCAGATCGCCACCGTTTCACCCAGCTGCACTTGCAGCGACAGCGCGCCCAGCACCGCCAAACGCCCATGTTGCGCCGCGCGCAGATCCAGTGACAGCGCCGGCGTCATGGCGTGTAAAACGTGCCCGCAGGCAGGGTTTTCAGATTGCCCACAAGCTCGGCCCCACCCAGATCGGCCATTACGGCCAGCAGTTTGGCCGCAGCTGCCTCGTCCACCGCGCCCGCGCTGGGGATGCCTTGCCGAAAGCCTGCTATCAGCGCCTGAAACTCGGCCTCGGATTTGGCGTTCATCTGCGGGCGCAGGGCCTGCCATGCCACATCGTCGCTGGCCAAAAGCGCCTTGGCCGCGCGGCTGGCCTTGGCCAGACCTGCCGCCACATCAGGATGATCACGCAGCAAAGCCCCCTGCACCACATAGCCCAACAGCGGCGTGTCAGGGTTCAGGCCCAGCGCAAGCGCGGCCTCTTGCACCGTGACCAAGGGGCGCAGGCCAGCGGCCTGCATCTTGGCGCCAAAATGCCAAAAGTTGATCGCACCACCAAATTGGCCATCAAGTGCTGTTTGATAGATCAGCGGCGGCGCGCCAAAGACTTGGCTTGTCTGGCCTGCCAGATCAAAGCCATATTGGCTTTGCGCATAGGCGCGCAGGATAAGCCAGCTTTTGTCCACCGGCCCGCCTGCAATGCCGATCTGGCTGCCCTTCAGATCGGGCAGAGTCTGGGCTGTGCTTGTGGCCGGCACATAAAGCGCGCCCACCGCCCGCGAATAAGGGATAAACACATAGTCGCGCCCCTCGGCCCGCTGCCGCGCCACCCAAAGCCAATCCGAGACGATCACATCTGCCGCCCCCCCTTCAAAGGCGATCTGCGCCGCGGGGCCACCGGCGACATCAGCCACCTCAAGGCGAAAGCCATTGGCGGTATCAAAGCCGTTTTGGGTGATGGTGGTCAGTTCCCAGTTCACCGTGCCGCTGACTTGGGTGGCTACGCGCAGCGTGGCAAGGTCACCTGCTTGGGCCGAGGTGGCAAGGCTAAGGGCAAAGAGCAGCGATTTGAACATATCAGGCCTATGGGTTGCGCCAGCGGTTTGCATGCCGCTCGATGGGTTGAACAAGGGCGTAGTCGATCACAAGCATCAGCGCGGTGAAACTGAGCGCATAGGCCAGCACCCCGGTGATGTCGAACAGCTGAAACTTCAGATGAATCTGAAAGCCGACGCCAGAGGACCGGCCCAGAAATTCAACCACCAGCACGATTTTCCAGATGATCGCCAGGCCGTTGCGGGTGGCACTGGCCAGATAAGGCGCAAGCTGCGGCAGGGTGATATGGCGCAGGCGCATCAGTGCGGTCAGGCGGTAAACCTGCCCCAGATCAGCCAAACTGGGGCTAAGGGCGCGGCTGCCCTCGCGCAGGGTCACGGCGACCATGGCGGTTTTGTTCAAGGTGACGGCGGCGATGGCCGCGGTCTCATTCAGCCCGATCCAGAGGTAGCAAAGTGCTATCACGACCAGGGCCGGCAGGTTCAGCAGGATCATCAGCCAAGGCTCTACCCATTGGTTGAGCCGCGGCCTGCGCCCCAGCACAAGCCCCAGCGCGATGCCAATCCCCATCGACAACGCAAAGGCGACCCCCACCCGTGTCAGCGTCGCTGTGATATGGTGCATCAGCCTGCCCGAGACCGCCTCGGCCCAGATCGCCGCCAGCACAGCGGGCGGGGCGGGCAAGATCTGCGCATCGGCACGCAGCACCGCCAAACCGGCCCAAAACAGCACAAAGCCCGCCAGCGACAGCGCTGTAACAAGGACGCGGTGGCTGGATTGCGGCATGGACGGCGGGCCTTTGGGCAAGGGACATGTCCCATATGCCAAGCCATCGGGCAAAAGAAAAGGCGCATCCGAAGATGCGCCTGATCTGATCTGCGAAGGCGGGGCTATTAGAAGCCAAGACCTGCGTATTTGTTCTTAAACTTGGACACACGGCCGCCGGTATCCATCAGTTTGGCGTTGCCGCCGGTCCAGGCTGGATGCGCCAGTGGGTCGATGTCGAGCGCCATTTGGTCGCCCTCTTTGCCCCAAGTGGTTTGGGTCTGGAACACAGTACCGTCCGTCATTTTGACGTTGATCATGTGGTAGTCGGGGTGAATTCCGTCTTTCATCGATCCGGTCCTTATTCGGCTTTGGCTTTGTAATTTGCATCCTCGGCGATACGTGCCGATTTGCCGCGACGATCGCGCAGATAATAAAGCTTGGCGCGACGCACGCGGCCACGACGGACCACTTCAATGCTGTCGATATTGGTCGAATACAGCGGGAACACACGTTCCACGCCTTCACCGAAGGAGATCTTACGAACGGTGATCGAGGCTGCGATGGTTGCGCCACCTTTGCGCGCGATCACGACGCCTTCGTAGTTCTGCACGCGCGAACGGGTGCCTTCGGTCACTTTGTAGCCGACACGAATGGTGTCACCGGCCTTGAAATCCGGAATGGTCTTGCCGAGCGCAGCGATCTGCTCGGCTTCGAGTTGGGCGATAAGATTCATCGCATGTCCTTTGCTAGCGGGGTTTTCCCCGACGTGATGCCCGCGACAGAGCTTCTGATCTTCGACCGGGTCCCTACAAAGTAAGCCCGCCAGAGGTGCCGCTTGCGTTTTTAAGCCGAGTTTTCAGCCAAACTTGCGGAAGAAGGCAAGTCTTAAGGCCAAAAGGAATCGGGCCCGATGAGGGATTAGCCCCCGGACAGGCGGCGTATAGGGTTTGGCGCGGGCGGGGTCAAGGGCTGGGGCGGTGGCTGGTGGCACAAAGGGTGGATGCCTCCGGCGGGGATATTTGCACCAAGATGAAAGCGCTGGGTCAGCTTTTCTTGCGCAGGAAGGCTTGCCACAGATCGGGACGGCGGATTTTGGTGATCTCTTCGGCGGCGGCTTGGCGCCATTTGGCGATGGCGCCGTGATTGCCAGAGGTGAGGATGTCTGGGATCGCGAGATCGTTCCAAAGCGCGGGGCGGGTGTAATGCGGGTGTTCAAGCAGGCCATCGGAGAAGGATTCCTCGACCGTGCTTTCGGCATTGCCAAGCACCTTTGGCAGCAGGCGCACGCTGGCGTCGATCAGCGCCATGGCGGCGATTTCGCCGCCGGTCATCACGAAATCGCCCAAGGAGACTTCTTCGATCTGATGATGATCGAGCAGGCGTTGATCGACACCCTCAAAACGGCCACAGAGCAGGGTGAGGCCGTCACAGGCAGCAAAGCGGCGCGCCATGGCCTGATTGAAGGGCTTGCCGCGCGGCGAGAGATAGATCAGCGGCCAGCGCAGCCGGTCGGGCGGGGTGCCGAGGGCTGCATCGGTGAGCGCCGCATCCAGCACATCGGCGCGCAGCACCATGCCTGCACCACCGCCTGCGGGGGTATCATCGACATTGAGATGTTTGCCGACGCCATAGGGCCGCAAATTCAGGATATCGAGCGCCCAGAGCCCAAGGTCGAGCGCCTTGCCGGTCAGCGATTGGCCAAGGATGCCGGGAAAGGCATCGGGCATCAGGGTGATGATTTTGGCGCGCCACGCCGATTTGACATGCATCGGTTCGGCCATCAGATCGCGCGGCTGCAAACTGGCGCGGATCGAGATGCGGCCATGCGATTTGGAGGGCGCCTCGGGATCGGCTTTGGGGGTGGTTTCATCACTCATGCGCGCTTTTACCGCGAGACGCGGCGGGGCGCTAGGGTCAAAGACCGCGCGGCCCGAGGCGGGCCAAAGCACGAGACCTGTGATGGCAAAAGCGGCAATGGCCTTGCAGGAACGATTTGACTTGCAGCCAAACCGGCCGCACAAGAAAACAGAGACCCAAGTGCCCCGAAGCAACCGACTGGCCCGCCCCATGATGCCCCCCTTGCAAGACAGCGCAAGCCTGTTGACCCGCAGGCCGATCGATTATTCTTTTTGCAGCCTTGTGACCAAGCCCGCGCTGTATCAGGCGATGGTGCAGAGCTTTGCTGCGGCGGGCTTTGATGCGGAAAGCTGTGAATTTATCCATGTTGACAATACTTTGGCCAGTGTCGCGGATGGTTATAGCGGGTTGAACCAGATGATTGCCAAAGCCGAGGGGCGCTATGTGATCTTGGCGCATCAGGATCTGCTTGCCATCGAGACGAAGGCCAAGCTGGACAGCGTTTTAGTGAGGTTGACGCAGGTTGATCCGGCTTGGGCGGTGGCGGGCAATGCTGGCTGCGATGCTTTGGGGCGGCAATATACTCGCATCACCGACCGGCACGGCTTTAATGTGAAATTTCCGGGCGATGCGGCACGGGTGATGTCTTTGGATGAGAATTTCATCATTTTGCGCAAAGACGCGGCTTTGGGCTTTTCCGAGGATTTGTGCGGATTTCACCTGTATGGCACGGATATTGTGTTTCAGGCGCATCTGCGGGGCAGATCGGCCTATGCGGTGGATTTCCATCTTGAACATCTGGGAGCGGGGAAGATTGATCAAAGTTTTGTCACCTGCATGCAGGCATTTCAGCGCAAATACCGCCAGTTTGGGCCAAGGCTGCAAGTCAAGACGCCTTCAACGCGGGTCAGCCTTGGTGCGCGCTCTTTTGGCACCTGGCTTTGGCAGCGCAAGCTGGCGCGGCGGGTGGCGCGGGGCGAGACTGCGGCATGGTCGCACAAGCTTAAGCGGCTGACCGCAGCGCTGGCGGATCTGTGGTATCGGCGGGTCTTAAGAAAGGCTTACCGGTTGGAGGGGCTGGCGCTTGATCTGTCGGCAGACGCGCCGCTGGCTCTGCGCAAAGCCCTGCGGCGGGGGCGGCATCTGCAAGGTGAAGCGGCGATGATCGCCAAGCATCTGCGGCCAGATTTGGCGGTTGTCTTGCAGGGCAGCGCGCTGTCGCTGTTGCAGGGGCACATCCGGCGCGCAACGGGCGGCAATCACGAGCTGTTTTTGCAGCAAAGCCTTGAGGCGAACATGCCGAAGGGCGGCTTTGCCTTGGTGACAGCGCAGGCAAATCTTTTATACGATTTGCTGCAAGACCGCCCAGAGGTTCTGGCCCCCTGCTCTGTGATCATCCTAAGCCTGCATCCGGCGGATTTGCACGACAGCGGCAGGTCGGTCAGCGGGTTTTTGGCCAGCGCGCGCCACAATGGGTTTGCGGTTGTCGAGACGGATGGTGCGGCGGTGGTGCTGCGGCGGGCGGCTTAGTCCAGCCCCTCGGGCAGATCAAGGATCACACGGCCTGCGGTAAGATCAACCGTGGGCACGACGGCAAGGGTAAAGGGCAGCAACAGCGCCGATTTCAGGCTGGGGCCGGTAATTTCCAGCAGATCGCCTGCGCCGTGATTGTGCACGGCGTGGACGCGCCCCAGCTCGACACCGCCGGTGTCAAAGGCCGCAAGCCCGATCAGATCGGCGTGATAGAATTCGTCATCGGGCAGTTTCGGTAGCTTTTTCTTATCGACGTAAAGGTTGACGCCGCGCAGATCATCGGCCTGTTCCTTGGTCGTCACGCCAGAAATCCGCGCGCCAAGCCCGCCCGAGACGGGGCGGGTCAGGGTGATTTTATAGCTGGTTTGGCCGTCTTCGGTGAAAACAGGGCCGTAAGAGGCAATATCGGTAGGTTCGGTGCAAAAGCTTTTCAGCCGCACCTCGCCTTGAACGCCGAAAGAGCCTGCGATGGCACCGATACAGATCAGGTTGCTGGGCATGTGGCTCTCCGGTTTAAAAAAGGCGGCCCCGATTACAGGAGCCGCCCAAAGAATTATTCAGCAGCCGCTTCGGCAGGTGCAGCTGCGCGTGCAGCTTTCTTGGCAGCAAGTTCTGCCATGCGCTTACCTGGAACCGCCGATTTAGGGTTCAAGCGGGCTTTCTTTGGCATCGCGCCGGCAGCTTCCAGCATGCGTGCGATACGGTCGGTTGGCTGTGCGCCCTGCGAGAGCCAGTACTGAACGCGCTCCATGTTCATTTTCACGCGCTCTTCGCTGTCTTTGGCCAGCAGTGGGTTATAGGTGCCCAACTTTTCCAAGAAGCGGCCGTCGCGTGGGTTGCGGCTGTCGGTGGCCACGATCGAATAGAATGGGCGCTTTTTGGAACCACCGCGCGCAAGGCGAATTTTCATGGACATAGTGTCGTCTCCTTAGGTTTTCTAGGCTGTGCATCCGCGCAGCTTTTTGGGTTATTTCTGTAGGTGTTCGTGATGCCTGATGACTTCCGAGATGATGAAGGTCAGGAATTTCTTGGCAAACTCTGGGTCAAGGTCGGCGTCTTTTGCCAGACCTTCCAGCCGCTCGATCTGGCGCGCTTCGCGGTTTGGATCCGAGGGCGGCAGCTCGTGCTGGGCTTTCAGATGACCCACGGCTTGGGTGTGTTTGAACCGCTCGGCCAGCGTATAGACAAGGATCGCGTCCAGACGGTCGATCGAGGCGCGATGATCTTTCAAGATCTCGGCGGCGCGGGTGATGGCGTCGGTCATATGCGGGCCTCAGGGGTTGGCACAAAGCAAAGGGGGCAAGCGGGCAGGATCATTTCTTTTTCATCAGTCCCGAAAGCGAGGCAGGCAGCGACAGCCCGCCGCGCGGCATGCCGGGGAAGCCGCCGCCCATTCCAAGACCCTCTTTCATGCCTTTGGCCGCTTCGGCCATGGCTTCGGGGGACATATTGGCCAGATCGGGGGCACCTTTGCCACCCATCATCTGCTTGATGGCCTGCTTCATCATGCCGCCCTTGCCCATCTTCTTCATCATATCGGCCATCTGGCGATGCTGTTTCAGAAGTTTGTTCAGCTCGGCCACATCCATGCCCGCACCGGCCGCGATGCGCTTTTTGCGGCTGGCGGCCAGAAGGTCAGGGTTGGCGCGTTCTTTTTTGGTCATCGAGTTGATCAGCGCGATCTGATGCGCCAGCATTTTGTCGTTAAAGCCCGCGGCTTCGGCCTTTTTCGCCATGCCGCCCATGCCCGGCATCATGCCCATCAGGCCCTGCATGCCGCCCATCTTGACCATCTGTTCCAACTGGCCGCGCATGTCGTTCATGTTGAACAGACCCTTGGCAAAGCGCTTGGCCATGCGTTCGGCTTGTTCGGCCTCAAAGGTCTCGCGGGCGCGTTCGACCAAGGCGACAATGTCGCCCATGCCCAGAATGCGGCCCGCAACCCGCTCGGCTTCAAAGGTTTCCAGCGCGTCCAGCTTTTCGCCCAGACCGACAAAGCGGATCGGCTTGCCCGTCACCGCGCGCATCGACAGCGCGGCACCGCCGCGCCCGTCGCCGTCCATCCGCGTCAGCACCACGCCCGAGATGCCGACTTTGCCGTTGAATTCGGCGGCGACATTCACCGCGTCTTGGCCTGTCAGACCATCGACAACCAGCAGCGTTTCGCGTGGTTGGGCGATGTCGCGCACCGATTGGATTTCATCCATCAGCACTTCGTCGATGTGCATCCGGCCTGCGGTGTCAAAGAACACCACATCATAGCCGCCCATCGCGGCTTGGGTCTTGGCGCGTTTGGCGATTTGAACCGCGCTTTCGCCTTTGACGATCGGCAGGCTGTCAACGCCGATTTGCAGCGCCAGAATCGCCAGCTGTTCCATCGCCGCAGGGCGGTTGGTGTCCAGCGAGGCCAGCAGCACGCGCTTGCCGTTTTTCTCTTTCAGACGCTTGGCCAGTTTGGCCGTGGTCGTGGTCTTGCCCGAACCTTGCAGACCCACCATCAAGATCGCCGCAGGCGGGTTGTCGATCTTCAGCGCTTCGGGCTCTTCGTCACCCGCCAGCACCCGCACCAGCTCGTCATGCACGATCTTGACGACCTGCTGACCGGGGGTGATGGATTTGGTCACCGCTTGGCCGATGGCCCGGGTCTTGACCGCTTTGACAAAGTTGCGCGCCACATCCAGCGAGACGTCTGCTTCCAGCAAAGCGGTGCGCACTTCGCGCAGGGCGGTGTCGACATCGGCCTCGGACAGCGCGCCGGCCTTGGTCAGACGGTCGAAGACGCCACCAAGGCGTTCTGACAGGCTTTCAAACATCGCGCTCTCCTTTTATGCCCATATGGGCGCTCGGTCGGGATTCCCAAAGGCCAATGCGAAACGGCACCTGTGGGCGCAACGCGCTGACAGGTGGCGATCCCGAGCATAGCCCAAGGGACCGGAAGCCTTTGCCTCCGGGGAATTAGGCTGGCGGATACGCAGATGTTGCGGCAGAGTCAAGCCGCTTGCCTTTAACCGATGGGTTTTCCAAGGTGCAAGTGAGCAAAAGGGGGCCTGCGATGGACAATTGGGACGAGATTCGCACCGCCTATCAGGTGGCAAGGATGGGCACGGTCTCGGGGGCGGCCGAGGCGATGGGCGTGCATCATGCCACCGTGATCCGCCATATCGACGCTTTGGAAAAACGTCTGGGCGCCAAGCTGTTTCAGCGCCACGCGCGCGGCTATACTGCAACCGAGGCTGGGCGCGATCTGTTGGTGGTGGCCCAGACCACCGAAGAACAGTTTGGTCAGCTTGCCAGCCGCATCAAGGGTCAGGGCGAACAGGTGGCAGGGGAGTTGGTTGTCACCTCGATCTCGGGGCTGACCGCGTTGCTGGCTCCGGTCTTTGCCAGCTTTCAGGATCACTATCCGGCGGTGATGATCCGCTATCTGACCGACCGACGGCTGTTCCGGCTGGATTATGGCGAGGCGCATGTCGCAATCCGTGCCGGAAATGCGCCGCAAGAGCCCGATAATGTGGTAATGCCCTTTGGCCGGATGCGAGCGGCGCTTTATGCCAGCAAAGCCTATATCGAAGCCCATGGCATGCCGAAAAACGAAGCCGAGCTGGCGCAGCATCGCTTTGTTTACAACGAGACCACGGGCAATCGCGCGCCGTTTTACAAGTGGATGACCGACCGCGTGCCGCATGATCGTCTGACCTTTCGCGTCTCGCTGCCCGAAGACAGCCTGACGGCGATTCAGGCGGGTTTGGGCTTGGGCTTTGTCGCGGTCTATGAGGCCAACCGACAGGCGGATTTGGTGCAGGTGATGGCGCCGATCCCCGAATGGGATGCACCGCTATGGCTGGTGACCCATGTGGATTTGCACCGCACCTTGAAGGTACAAAGTTTCCTCAACCATCTGAAAAGCGCGGCAGCAGATTGGACTGATATATGATGTGGTTTCGGCAGCTGACGCCTGCCCAGCGCGGGCATCTGGCAATGCTGTGCTTCTCGGCGCTTGTCGCGGGGTCGTTCAGCCTTGGGGCCATGGCCTCGAAGTTCATTGCCCCCGCGGCGATGACCGTGGCGCGCTTTGCCTTGGCAGGGGCCTTAGTTGGGGCGGCTGCGGCCTTTAGCACGGGCATTGCGCGCAGCACTTGGCGGGCGCCTTGGCGCTATTTCGTCTTGGCGGCGCTGCTGGCGGCCTATTTCGTGCTGATGTTCAAAGGCTTGCAGACAGCGACCGCGGTGCCGACCTCGGCCGTCTTTACCTTGACGCCCTTGATGACGGCGGGCTTTGCTTGGCTGCTGTTGGGGCAGATCACCACGCCACGCATGGGATTGGCCTTGGCGATTGGCGCGGCTGGGGCGCTTTGGGTAATCTTTCGCGGCGATGTGGCCGCGTTGATGCGGCTCGAGATTGGCCGCGGCGAGATGATCTATTTTATCGGCTGCGTCTCGCATGCGATCTATGCGCCGATGGTGCGCAAGCTGAACCGAGGCGAGCCGGCGGTTGTCTTTACCTTTGCGATGATGGCGGCGGGCTTTGTGCTGCTGGGCCTTTGGGGCTGGCGCGATGTTTTGGCCACCGATTGGGCAGGCCTGCCGCCGATTGTCTGGATCTGTCTGGCCTATGTCTCGATTGCGGCCTCGGCCCTGACCTTTGTGCTGTTGCAATTTGCCACCATGCGGCTGCCCAGCGCCAAGGTGATGGCCTATACCTATCTGGTGCCGTCTTGGGTGATCTGTTGGGAATTGGCCTTGGGCCGCCCTGCCCCGCCGATCAATGTCTTGGGCGGCGTGGCCTTAACCAGTTTGGCGCTGTGGTTGCTGTTGAAGGAAGAGCCGCGCTAGCGTAAGCCTGCGCGCAGCGGTGTTAGCGCTATAATGCCAAGGTCTGGGAGGACAGTGCATGTATATCGGGCTTGATCTGGGCACATCGGGGCTGAAAGGCATCTTGATGGACGAAAGCCAGCGCGTGCTGGCCGAGGCGACAGCGCCTTTGACCGTCGAGCGTCCGCATGAGGGCTGGTCAGAGCAAGACCCCGCAGCTTGGATTGCGGCCGCAGAATCGGTGCTGGGGCAGTTGTCGGCGCAGGGTTTGGGCGGCGTGAAAGCCATCGGGCTTTCGGGGCATATGCATGGCGCGACGCTGATCGACGCGGCGGATCAGGTGCTGCGGCCCTGCATCTTGTGGAACGACAGCCGCAGCTTTGCCGAGGCCGCCCGTCTGGACGCGCGGCCAGAGTTTCGCGCGATTTCCGGCAATATCGTGTTTCCGGGCTTTACCGCACCAAAACTCGACTGGCTGCGCGCCCATGAACCCAGCCTGTGGGACAAGGTCGCCAAGGTTCTGCTGCCCAAGGATTATCTGCGGCTGTGGCTGACCGGCGATCATGTGGGCGAGATGTCGGATGCAGCGGGCACGGCCTGGCTGGATACCGGCGCGCGCGATTGGTCGCAAAGCCTGTTGTCAGCCTGCGGTCTAACCCGCGCGCAGATGCCGCGCTTGGTCGAAGGGTCTGAGGTGTCGGGCCAGATCCGCGCGGGCCTTGCCAGCCGCTTTGGTCTGCCCGAGGGCGTGATCGTCGCGGGCGGTGGCGGCGACAATGCTGCGGCAGGCGTGGGGGTTGGCGTGGTGCGCGCGGGCGAGGCCTTTGTGTCTTTGGGCACCAGCGGCGTGCTGTTTGCCGCCAATGACGGCTATCAGCCCGACCCCGCAACGGCCGTGCATACCTTTTGCCACGCGCTGCCAAAGACCTGGCATCAGATGGGGGTGATTTTGGCCGCCACCGATGCGCTGAATTGGTATGGCCGCTTTGTCGGCCAAGAGGCGGCGGTGCTGACAGGCGAGTTGGGCGCGCTGCAAGCCCCCGGCAAGACAACCTTCCTGCCCTATCTGGGCGGCGAGCGCACGCCGCTGAATTCAGCCGCCATTCGCGGCGCCTTTACTGGGCTTGACCATATCACCGACCGGCAGGCCGGCACCCGCGCGGTGCTCGAGGGCGTGACCTTTGCCATCCGCGATTGCCGCGATGCTTTGGCCGCCACCGGCACCAAAATCGAAAATCTGCTGGCGGTTGGCGGCGGCTCGCGCTCGGACTATTGGCTGCGCGCGATTGCCACCGCCTTGGATTGCCCGGTCAGCCTGCCGGTTGCGGGCGATTTTGGCGGGGCCTTTGGCGCGGCGCGGCTTGCCTTGATGGCGGCCACGGGTGCCGGGGCCGAGATCGCCACCCTACCCCAGATCGCCCGCGAGGTGCTGCCCGACCCCGCCCTCAAAGATGCCTTCGATGCGGGCCACGCCCGCTTTGCCGCCGCACAATCTGCAATCAGGAGCCTTGCATGACCGATTTCTTCAAAAACATTCCAACGATCAAATACGAAGGCCCAGGCACCAGCAACGAATTCGCCTTCCGCCATTACAACCCCGACGAGGTGGTGATGGGCAAGCGGATGGAAGACCATCTGCGCTTTGCCGTGGCCTATTGGCATTCCTTTGCTTGGCCAGGAGGCGACCCCTTTGGCGGCCAGACCTTTGAGCGGCCTTGGTTTGGCGACAGCATGGCGCTGGCCAAGATGAAGGCCGATGTCGCCTTCGAGATGTTCGACATCCTTGGCACGCCGTTTTATGCTTTCCATGACGCCGATGCCCGCCCTGAAGGCGCGACTTTTGCTGAATCGCTGCGCAATCTGGAAGAGATCGTCGAATATCTTGCCGAAAAGCAGGCCAGCCATAAGGCAAAACTGCTATGGGGCACCGCCAATCTGTTCAGCCATCGCCGCTGGATGTCAGGCGCTGCCACCAACCCAGACCCCGAGGTTTACGCCTATGCTGCGGCCACGGTGAAATCTTGCCTTGATGCGACGATGAAGCTGGGCGGGCAGAACTATGTGCTTTGGGGGGGCCGCGAAGGCTATGAAACCCTGCTGAACACCGATCTGGCGCAAGAGCGCGCCCACGCAGGCCGCTTCCTGCAATCGGTTGTGGACTATAAGCATAAGATCGGCTTTCAAGGCGCAATTCTGATCGAGCCCAAGCCGCAGGAACCCAGCAAGCATCAGTATGATTACGATGTGGCGACGGTCTACGGCTTTTTGAAGGATTTCGGGCTGGAGAAAGAAGTTCAGGTCAATATCGAGCAGGGTCACGCGATCTTGGCCGGCCATTCGTTTGAACATGAAATCGCCCTGGCAACCTCGCTTGGGATTTTCGGCTCGATCGACATGAACCGCAACGATTACCAATCCGGCTGGGACACCGACCAATTCCCCAACAACCACGCCGAAAAGGCCGTGGCCTTCTACGAAATCATTCGTGCCGGCGGCTATACCAAGGGCGGCACCAACTTTGACGCGAAAATCCGGCGCCAATCGCTTGACCCCGAAGATCTGATCTTGGCGCATGTCGGCGGCATGGACACCTGCGCGCGCGCCTTCAAAGCCGCCGCAGCGCTGTTCGAGGCCGATGCCCTAGAGGCCAAGCGCCGCGCGCGGTATGCGGGCTGGCAGTCCGCCGAGGCCAAGGCGATGCTGACCCAGCCTTTGGAAGCGGTGGCGGCAAGCGTTTTGGCGCAGAACATCAACCCACAACCACGTTCAGGCCGGCAAGAACGGCTCGAGAATCTGTGGAACGACTATATCTAAGCAAAATCTAAGGATTTGAGGCAGGGGGCCAGCGATGCGAATCGCTGGCCCTTGTTGTTTTGGCGGCAAAAACTTGCCACGCCGCTGATTTCGATCACGATTTGCGTGATGAAAGCGCCAAGCCGCAGCTTTACTTTGTAACATCACAGCCCTGTCATCTGGCGGAAAGACGAAAATACTCAGCAGGGCTTAAGTTTAAATGCCGCGACGCAGCAGAATCTTTGACAAGCCCCGATCACGAAAACTTAATGAACGAATTCGTTCAGTTTTCTATTTCCATCCATATTCGTTCAGTATATACCTAACTCATCGAAACGAAGACTGGAGACGGAGCAAATGACTTGAGAGAAAAACTCGCACGTTGAATGACTTGGCCAAAATGGCCGCACCGAATGTGACAAGGCTTACCTGATGTAAGCCAGGCTTCGGTTTTAAAAAATCCCTGCCAAACCCACCGCTTCCCCTTGGGAACGGAACGGGAAAGGCTTTCCAAATGAAAGAGTTTATCATGTTGAAATCTATCCTGACCCCCGCCCTGATCGCCCTGTCGTTGACCGGTACTGCCTTTGCTGGCCAAACCTCGACGGATACCCAGCTTGCAAGCGCTGCCGGTGTTGCGGCTGGCGAATACACCACAGCCGAGCTGCAAAACATCATCACGGCACGCCGTGAGAACGATGCGACCTCCGAGAAGTTCTATCTGACCCATACCAACCGCAACGAGGCTGCGGGTGATGCTGCCGGCCAATTGGCAAAGCTGGCCGGCGTGGCGCAAGACAAATACAGCGCCAATGAATTGCAACGCATTATCACGGCAAAAGTTAACAACGACCAACAGACCGTTGCCTTCGTGGTCTCGGGTGCGGGGCGCAATACCACCGACACGCTTGGTTCTGTCACCGCAGGCAAGGCCCAATTGGCCGGCGCTCTTGGTTTGAACCCTGCCGATTACACCATTGCGCAGCTGATCACGCTAGATGCGGCAAATACCTCGGGCCACTAACCCGAAACACCCAAAGACACCGCGCCGGTCCTTCGGGGCCGGCGCAAGCATGTGGAGGCACTGTGATGGCTTGCTCCAAAGATGCGATAGAACTACCTTGCCCCAAATCCGCGCAAAAGCGGCACGAGGGGATAGAGATGATCGCCGCCAAGGCCTTGGGACGACCCAAAGACATGGAGAAGCGCTGCGCCATCCTTGATGCGGGTTTGAAACTTTTTGCCGAACGCGGAATGGACGGCGTTCCGATGGAGGCTTTGGCCGCAGCGGCCGGCGTATCCAAGGTGACAGTCTACGCCAATTTCAAAGACAAAAATGCGATTATGCTGGCGGTTGTGGATCGTGAAACCGCACGGCTGGATTCGCTGGCCGCCGAAGCGATGCAGACCGAGGGCGATTTGGCCGAAAAGCTGACGCGCGTTGGCATGGCCTTGGTGGACCTGATCTCGGAACCCTCGCGTCAGGCGATCGAGCGCTGTCTCAGCATGGAAAAAGCCCGCCACCCTGAACTTGCGCAACGATTCTTTGACGCGGGGCCAGGACATCTGCGCGATATTCTGGGCAATCTTCTGGCCGAAGCCTGTCATTGCGGCGCGATGGATCTGCGCTGCTCTCGCACGGCCGCCGAAGATTTGCTGGGGCTTTGGCTCGGATTTTCGGACATCGAGCGCCGCTACAGCACCGTCCCCCCAGACCCCGCAGTTTTGCGCGAACGCGTCACCCGTGGCGTGGCGTTCTTTATCCGCGCGCACGCAAACTGACCGCCAGACCAAAGCTCTGCACGGATAAAAGTTGGAAACGCGTTTACGCTAACCAACTGATAAAAAGGGGGAAGATGGTGGACCCAGAGCGATTCGAACGCCCGACCCTCAGATTCGTAGTCTGATGCTCTATCCAGCTGAGCTATGGATCCATCTTGGGGTGCGTTTAGCCCTCCAAGCGCGGCATTGCAAGAGCAATTCCACAGAGATTTGCAAACTCTGTCACAAAGTTTGTTTTTCTGCGGCTTCGAACACAAATACCCATAAAGCCAAGTAAATGTTGCCAAATTCAGCTGCGGGCGATGGTTTTTGGCAGATGGATCAGGAATTCCGAGCCAAGGGAATCGCTGCGAAACAGCTCGAGCCGGCCACCATGGCCGCGCACCAGTTCGGCGGCGATTGCCAGCCCCAGCCCGATGCCGCCCTTGCGCGCGCCGCCCTGAAACGCCTCGAACAAATGCTCGCGGGCGCGCTCGGGCAGGCCGGGGCCGGTGTCGCCAACGCTGATCCACCATTCGGCGGGGGTCTCTCCAGCCGAGATTTCAATGCTGCCCTCTGTGCCAGTGGCCTCGATGGCTTGGCGAGCGTTGCGGATCAGGTTCGACAGCACCCGGTAAAGCTGCTCGTAGTCGGCAGAAATCATCATGGCTTGCGGCGCTTCGATCAGGCAGGTCACGCTGCCCGCGCCCGCCAGGCCTTCGGCCTCGGCCACCTCTTCGGCAAGGGCTGCAAGGCTGAACTGGCGTAGGCTGGGCGGCGATTCCTCGGCTTTGCCAAAGGCGAGGGTCGATTCGCACAAAGCCGCCGCACGGCTGATCGAATTCACCAGCTTGGGGGCGGCGCGCGCCACCATTGGATCATCAGAGCCTTCAATCCTATCGGCAAAAAGCTGGGCCGTGGTCAGGATATTGCGCAGATCATGGCTGATCTTGGCAACCGCCCCCCCCAGCTGCGCCAGCCGTTCTTTTTGCCGCAACGAGCCTGTTAACTGCTGCTGCATCGAGGCCATCGCTTCTTCGGCGTCGCGCAGCTCGACCACGCTGGCGGTGGGATCGATGACGCGGCGGGCATCTTCGGGGGCCTCGGCATAGGCTTTCATATGCGAAACAACGCGGCGAATCGGCAAGACGATCAAGCGCTGCACCGCCACAAACAGCAAAAACGCCGTCACCACCGAGATCAGCGCCGAAAGAATCAGGATACGCTCGCTGTAATCCAGCATCGCGGCACGCATCGGCCCCGCATCCATCGTTACCTCGATCAGCAGACCAGCGGCTTGCACCGGATAGCCGATCACGCGAATGATCTTTTCATCCGCATCCAAAAGGCAACGAAAAGCATCGCGGATCAGCTCCCATGGGCCAGCCTCGCGCAGATCAAAGGTGCCTGCGATCGGCGTTGGAATCGGCGAAGACAGCACAAGCTGGCGCACCTCGTCGCGCCGCAGCACCACGTTATAGACCTCGGCATTGGCCAAAAGCTCTTTTTCCAGCGCGGGGGTGACCATATCTTCGGCCGCAAGCTGCGCCAGTGCCGCGATTTGGGCTTTTTCCAGCCGCATCGTCATAAAATCCGACCGAAAGCGCGCAATCGAGGGCACAAAGATCAGCACTTCTGCAAGCATGACAAAAGCCACGGTCAGCAGCAAAAACCGCCCCGACAGGGTATGCAGAAAGCCATGCCGTCTGACTGTCACCTCTGCGCTCTCCTGCTTGCCTAAAGACCTAAGCCGCTGCCAGCATCAGGGCAGCCAGCGCTGCACAAAACCCACCAGCCGCTTGAGGCTAGGGTTATCAAAAAGCTGGGGCGAGAAATAGGCCCCCGCTGCACGTTTCGAGATTTCGCCGCGCGTCGGATAGGGGGCGATCATGCCGGTGATGGCGCTGATCTTCAGCCGCGCCGAAACCGCCAGCGCCCAAAGCCCGATCAGCTCGCCCGCCTGCGCGCCGACGATTGTAACGCCCACGGGGCGGCCCTTGACCAGCATCAGTTTTAAAAACCCCTCGGCGCGGGCCTCGGTCAGGGCGCGGTCGTTATGGGCGAAGTCTTGCCTGATCACCGTCACATCGGGGTGTTTGGCGCGGGCTGCGGCCTCGGTCAGCCCGATCTGCGCCAGTTCGGGGTCGGTATAGGTGACCCATGGCACCACTTTGGCCTCATGCGCGGGCAAGCCCAGCAGAATTTGGCGGATCACCACGCCCGCATGAGCACCGGCCACATGGGTGAACTGCAAACCGCCCGCCACATCGCCCACCGCATAGACGCGGCGGTTGCTGCTGCGCAGGTTGGGCCCCACTGTCACGCCGCGCGCGGTATAGGCGACAGCCGCCGCCTCTAGGTTCAGCCCCGCAATTGCAGGCACGCGGCCCACCGCGACCAGAACATGCGAGCCTGTCAGCGTGGTGCCGTCGGCCAAGACCGCCTCGACCCCCTCCGGCGTTGCCCGAAACCGCGCGGCATCCTGACCTTCAAGGATCGTCACACCCTCTGCTCGCAAGGCCGCAAGCACCACCGCCGCCGCCTCGGGGTCTTCGCGCCCCAGCGCTGTGGATCGTGCAATCACCGTGACTTTGCTGCCCAAACGCCGATGCGCCTGCGCCATCTCCATCGCAATCGGGCCTGCACCAAGGATCAGCAGATGCGCGGGCAGGCTGGTTTGGGCAAAAATCGTCTCATTGGTCAGATAGGGCAGATCGTTCAGGCCCGAGACCTGCGGGATCATCGGATGCGAGCCGGTGGCGATCACAAAACGCCTTGCGCGAATGCGCTGGCCGCCCGCTTCAACCTCGCGCGGGCCGGTAAAGCGGGCAAAGGCGCGGATCACCTGCACGCCCAGCGCCTCGAACCGCGCCTGACTGTCAACGGGGGCAATGCCCGCGATCACCGCAGCCACCTGCGCCATCACGGCGGCAAAATCAATCTGCGGTTCAGCCCCCGCCACGCCCGCAGCCCCCTTGCGCAACACCTGCGCAGTCTTGGCCGCAGCAAGCAGGGTTTTAGAGGGCACGCAGCCGGTGTTCAGACAATCGCCCCCCATCTCGCCCGCCTCGATCAGCACCACCCGCGCGCCCATCTGCACCGCGCCCGCCGCAAGCGACAGCCCGCCCGAACCTGCACCGATGATGCAAAGATCTGTGGTGATCACATCCATTTATCGCGCCTTTCGCAGAAATTTCAGCAAGATCGGCAGGGCTGACAGCGCCGCCAACCCCAAAAGCGGCAGCAGCACCGGCGCGGAAAAGATCACCGACAGATCGGGCCTCTCGCCGCGCGCAAAAACCTCACCCAGCCCGGCGCCAATCGAGGTAAAGACAAAGGTTGCAGGCAAAATCCCCAGCAGCGTCGTCAGGGCAAAGGGTGCAAGCCGGATGCCCAGAAAGGCCGGAATCAGATTGGCCAGAAAGAACGGCAAAGCCGGCACCAAGCGCATGATCAGCAGCGCCGACCATTGATTTTCGCGCAGATTGGCTTGCAGTCGCGCCGCAGCTCCGGTGCTGTTTTGCAGCCTTGCAGCCGCCGCCGCCCCAAAGCCCGCGCGCGCAGCCAGAAACACCACAACCGCACCAAGGCTGGCCGCGATGACATTATAGGCCACCCCCGGAAACAGCCCAAACAAAAAGCCCCCCGTCAGCGTCGCCATCGTCGCCCCCGGCAGGCTTAGGCCCACAATTGCAACATAGGCCAGCCCAAAGCCCAAGCTCGCCAACAGGAAATGCTGATCCTTATAGGCCAGAAGTGCCGTACGATTCGCAGCCAGCGCATCAAAGCTGAGTTTGTCGCGCAAAAACACCGCGCCGATCAGCGCCGCGGTCAGAATCAGCAAGAACGGCAGCTTTTCGGCAAGGCGAGGCATAAGGCATCCTGTAAAACTCGCCACAGGATGGGCAAAACCCCGCGACAATGCCAGCACCAACCGCCCCTGCATCACGCGGCCTTGATCTTTGGCAGGCTTTGCGGCACCCAAAGACAGCGGTTTGTAACATTTCAGCAGGCTCTTCGCGTCAACAAGGTGAATTGTTGCAGAAATCTGCTGCGGCGCGCGTTGACTTACCGCCATTCCCCCCCTAAAGGACGGGCTTCAAGTTTACGCGTCGAATCCACTGGATCGACGCCTGTCTGATGGAGACCGCGATGAAGCGCACTTTTCAACCGTCGAACCTGGTTCGCGCCCGCCGTCACGGCTTTCGCGCTCGTATGGCAACCAAGGGTGGCCGTCTTGTGTTGGCAGCTCGCCGCGCCAAGGGCCGCAAAAAGCTGTCGGCATAATTTCTGACTGGTCCTTTCAGGGCCAAACAGGAGTAACGATATGACACCGCCGAAGGTATCGGACATTGGCACACCCGCCGAAGCGTCCGAAGCGCCTCCGGCGGTTTCCGTTTGTCTTGAGACATTAAAGAACCGCCCCGATTTCCTGCGCACCGCACAGGGACGTAGGCAGGGCACTGGCAGCTTTCTGGTGCAGGCCCGCGCCCGCGAAGATGGCGCGGCCGTCGTGCGGATTGGCTTTACCGCCTCAAAGAAAATCGGCAACGCAGTGGCCCGCAACCGCGCCAAGCGCCGCCTGCGCGCCCTCGCCCGCGAGATTTTGCCAAGCCACGCGCGGGCCGGCTGGGACTATGTCATCGTCGCCAAGCCCGAAGCCACAATCTCTCGCGTCTTCGCCGATATGCGCGCCGATCTGATCAGCGCGCTTGTCTCGGTGCATCGGGGCCGTTCGTGACACCGCTGGCAAAGGTGCTGGCGCTGCCAGTGCGGGCCTATCGGCTGGTGCTAAGCCCTTGGGTTGGACATGGGTGCCGCTTTCAACCCACCTGTTCGGCCTATGCGCTTGAGGCTTTGGACCGCCATGGCGCGGTCAAGGGCGGCTATCTGATGGTAAGCCGGATTTGCCGCTGCCACCCTTGGGGCGGCTCTGGCTATGATCCGGTGCCGGGCGCTGATCCTGACCACGACCGCACGCTCTAGCTGGCATTTTTGCGGGCAATCTGGCACAAAAGCCGGATAACCAAAGGCCTGCCATGCGTGACGATACACCCGACGACATTCACCCCCTGTTCCACGGCGCTCCTGACACCGAGGCCTTTCGCAAGCTGCGCAAACGCATCGTGCAACAGGTGCGCGAGGCCACCGAGGCCTATGGCATGATCAAACGCGGCGCGCGCTGGTTGGTCTGCCTGTCGGGGGGCAAAGACAGCTATACGCTTTTGGCGGTGCTGCACGAATTGCAATGGCGCGGGCTTTTGCCGGTTGATCTGCTGGCGTGTAACCTTGATCAAGGTCAGCCGAACTTCCCCGCCACCGTTCTGCCCGCGTTTTTGGCCCGCATGGGGGTGCCGCACCGCATCGAATATCGCGACACCTATTCGGTGGTGATCGATAAAATCGCCCCCGGAGGCACCATGTGCAGCCTATGTTCACGCCTGCGCCGTGGTAATCTTTACCGCATCGCGCGCGAGGAAGGCTGCTCTGCCGTGGTGCTGGGGCATCACCGCGACGACATTCTGGAAACCTTTTTTATGAACCTGTTTCATGGTGGCAGGCTGGCTGCGATGCCGCCGAAACTGCTGAACGAAGACGGAGATCTATTTGTCTATCGCCCGCTGGCCTATGTGGCCGAAGCTGACTGCGATGCCTTTGCTAAAGCCCTGAATTACCCAATTATTCCTTGTGATTTATGTGGCAGCCAAGATGGCTTGCAGCGCGCGCAGGTCAAAAAGCTGCTTGACGAATGGGAGACCAAAAGCCCGGGTCGGCGCAACGTGATGTTCCGCGCGTTAAGTCATGTACAGCCCGCGCATTTGGCCGATCCGGCACTGTTTGATTTCGCAGGCCTTAGGCCAAAACAGGAAAAAATTTCAGAAAATCCTATGTAACTTCGGGGGATGGATTAACCGAGTTATCAGACCAAAAGCCTAGATCTGACGGCAAGAGCCTGCGTCGCTCCGAATCAGATTAAGGTCAGTTTGATGGTTTCCGGCATTTTGTCCCGCATGATTTCATGGTTTTTTAAATTTGGTTTTTGGCTTCGCCGCCCCGAAGTTTTGATTTTCGCCCCTGCCGTCGCGCTGTGCAGCTTTTGGTTTTTGGGCGAAGAAAGCCTGATCTTACTGGCCTTGCTGCTGCCGACTGTTGTCGTCGTGACCTGGCAGCGCCCACCCACCCCAGAGGCAGCTCGGTTGCCCGATGTGTTAGAGGGATTGTCTTTGCGCAGCCAAATCATTGGCAGCCTTGATAAAATCTTGCAGGACGCCCCTATCAGCGGGCGAAGCTCGGCCTGTTTTGTGCTGCAATTTGATGACAGCGACCGTTTGCTCACCCGCTTTGGCCGCGCCGCCCAAGTCGAGGTTCTGGCCCGATCTGCCGAGCGTATTTGTGCCGTTTTGCGCGCAGGCGATGTTGTGGCACGGCTTGAAGGTGGCGGTTTCGCTGTGGCGCTTGCGCCGGTGCGAAGGCTAGAGCTTGAAGCTTTGGTGCAGCTTGCCTCGCGGCTGCAATCTGCGGTCTCTGTGCCGGTAAACCTCGATGCCTCAAAGCTTTACGTCACTTGTTCGATCGGGTTTTGCCACAGTGTGAATGCCCCCGACCTAAGCGGGGCCAGCCTTTTGAACGCCGCTCAAATCGCCGCGGATGAGGCGCGCCGACGCGGGCCGAATGCGATCAGAGCCTATTCTGCAGATATGGCCCGCAGCCGCGCCATCCGCGAATCTTTGCGCGCAGATCTGGAACGCGCATTGGAAGAAGGGCAGATTCGCCCGCATTTCCAGCCGCAAACCGAAACCTTTTCGGGCGAAATCACGGGCTTCGAGGCCCTCGCGCGTTGGTATCATCCCGAAAAGGGACTGATCCCGCCTGCCGAATTTCTGCCCCTGATCGAAGACGCCGGCATGGAAGACCGTCTGGGCGAAGTGATTTTGTACCACGCGCTGATGGCGCTGGCTGCATGGGACAAGGCTGGCCTGAAAATCCCGACCGTGGCCGTAAATTTTTCGGCGCAAGAACTGCGCAATCCACGGCTGGCAGAGCGGTTGAAATGGGAATTGGACCGCTTTGATCTGGAACCCAAACGCCTTTCGGTGGAAATCTTAGAAACCGTTGTGGCGGAGACTGCAAATGATGTTGTGGTCGCCAATATCGCGGCTTTGGCGCGGATGGGCTGCGGCATTGATCTAGACGATTTCGGCACCGGACATGCCTCGATCACTGCACTGCGGCGTTTTGCGGTGCGCCGCATCAAGATTGATCGAAGCTTTATCACCCGTCTGGACAGCGACCGCGACCAGCAAAAAATGGTCTCGGCGATCTTATCGATGGCCGAGCGGCTGGGGCTGGCCACTTTGGCCGAGGGGGTCGAAACCCCGGGTGAACACGAAATGTTGGCGCAGCTGGGTTGCTCGCATATCCAGGGGTTTGGCATTGCCCGCCCAATGCCTTTGGATGAAACCATGGATTGGATCCCGCGCCATCGCGGACATCTGTCAAAGGTCAAAAGTCTTGCCGCGCATCGTTAGGCTTGGGGCAGGCTGCGCCAGCGCGAGACAGCAGGCCAGATCCAGCATTATCGACAGAAAAGCCGCGCAATTTGCCCCAAATCCCTGACCGAGTGTCACAGAAGGGGGAAAACCGCTTGACCTTTGCCCGCCCCTATCGTTGAACCACGCCTGACCTTGAACAGGAATGGTGGTGGTCCAATGGACGATCAAAATAAGAATTTAGTCCTCACGACAGTGCTCAGCTTTCTGGTGATCCTTGGTTGGTTCGTCGCAGGGCCCAAGCTGTTTCCGCAGTGGTTTCCAGACCCAGCCGCGCTTGAAATCGCAGCGGATCAGCCACTTGTCGCGCCGCAAGCCACAACGGCACCTGCCGCGCCGGTCACCTCGACCGAGCCTTTGCCCGAAGCGCCGCGCCTGACCATCGACACGCCGATGCTGACAGGGTCGATCTCGCTCTTGGGTGGCCGGTTGGATGATTTGTCGCTGAAAACCTTTAAAGACACGCTTGAGAAAGACTCTGCCAATGTGCGGCTTCTGTCGCCGGTAGGCCAGACCACGCCCTACTATGCCGTCTTTGGCTGGGCGCCGGGCGCGGGACTGACCGCAGATGACGTACCGGGCGCGAAATCGGAATGGAAACTGGCCTCGGGCAGCACGCTTTCGGTTGGTCAGCCAGTCAGCTTAACCTGGCAAAACAGCAAGGGCATGAGCTTTGTACGCAGCATTTCTGTTGATGCGAACTTCATGTTCACCGTCAGCGACCGCGTTGAAAACAATGGCACCTCGGCTGCAAGCCTTTACAGTTACGGCATTATTGCCCGCCATGGCTTGCCGCAGTTGCAAAACATCTATGTGGTTCACGAAGGTCTGGTGCGTCGCACCGATGGCAGCCTTGAAGAGATCAAATACAAAAAGGTAGCTGGCCTTCCACAAGTCGACTCCGAATCGGCACAAGCCGAGGTGAAGCAAGCCAGCACCGATGGCTGGATCGGCTTTACCGACCACTATTGGATGACGACGCTGATCCCCGAACAGGGCAAGCCCTATACATCGGTGGTGAAATATGTGGCTGGCGCCGATATCTATCAGGCCGAAGTCCGCGAACCTTTGGTGACGCTGGCACCGGGCGAGGCGACGGAAACCTCGACCCAGCTGTTTGCCGGCGCCAAGGTTTGGCAGACGATTGGCGAATACGAGAATGATCCGGGCGTCGTGGCGCAACTGTTTGGCGCAAAAATCGACCCCGCACGGCCACAGATCAAAGGCTTTATCGATTCGATCGATTGGGGTTGGTTCTATTTCCTGACCAAGCCGATCTTCCAAGTCTTGCACCTTTTGCACGCGCTGATCGGCAACATGGGTCTGGCGATCATTGGTCTGACCTTCTTCCTGAAGCTTTTGGTGCTGCCGCTGGCCTATAAATCTTACGTCTCGATGGCGCGGATGAAGGAATTGCAGCCCGAAATCGAAGCGCTGAAAGAGCGTGTCGGCGAAGACAAGCAAAAGCTGCAAAAGGAAATGATGCAGCTTTACAAGGAAAAGAAGGTCAATCCGGCCGCAGGTTGCTTGCCAATTCTGATCCAGATCCCGATTTTCTTTAGCCTTTACAAGGTGATCTTTGTCACGCTGGAATTGCGCCAAGCGCCGTTCTTTGGCTGGCTGAAAGACCTCTCTGCGCCTGACACCTCGTCGATTTTCAACATGTTTGGCGCTTTGCCTTGGGATGCGCCTTTGCACGGCACCCTGCTTGCGACGATTTTCATCGGTGCGCTGCCGATCTTGCTGGGCATCTCGATGTGGTTGCAGCAAAAACTGAACCCAGCGCCCGCTGATCCGGTGCAACAGCAGATTTTTGCTTGGATGCCTTGGGTCTTCATGTTCATGTTGGGTGGTTTTGCAAGCGGTCTGGTGGTCTACTGGATCACCAACAACACCATCACCTTCACCCAGCAATATCTGATCATGCGCAGCCATGGCCACAAGCCCGACATCTTTGGCAACATCAAGTCAGGCTTTAAGAAAAAGCAGGCGGTAGCCGAAAAATGACGCAAGTGCTGGCACAGATTTGCCGGCACCCGATCAAGGGACACGGACGCGAGACCCTCGCGTCCGTTCGTCTTTTGGCGGGGGCCTGCATGCCATGGGACCGGCATTGGGCCGTCGCCCATGACGCGGCCAAGCTGGTCGATGGCTGGAACCACTGTGCCAATTTTGCGCGCGGCGCCAAGGCGCCCGCCCTGATGGCGATCACATCGGATTTTGACGAGGCTATGGGCGTGATAACCCTGCGCCACCCCGAGGCGGGCGAGATTGCCTTTCGCCCGGATGATGCCGCCGATCTGCCACGGTTTCTGGATTGGGTGCGCCCGCTGAACCCAGCCGAGCGTGCGCAGCCAGTGGCGATTGTCAGCGCAGGGCGCGGTATGACTGACAATCCGGTCGAATCCGTTTCGATCTTGTCGATGGCGTCGCTGGCGGATCTGTCGGCCAAGATGGGCACCGATCTATCGGTTGATCGCTTTCGCGGCAATCTGTGGATCGAAGGGGCAGCAGCTTGGGCCGAGTTTGGCTGGATCGGGCAGCGGCTTTGCATAGGCGAAGCGGTTTTTGAAATAACCGAACGCATCACTAGGTGCAGCGCCACAACCGTGGACCCGAAGACGGGGCGGATTTCGGCCCCAACCTTGGCGGCGCTGGAAGAAAATTATGGCCACCAAGATTTCGGCGTTTACGCCGTGGTGGTAGAAAGCGGACAGATTTCTGTCGGCGATGAATGGAGACTGGCATGAGCCTGCAATTCACCCTTGCCCCTGAACCCGAACTGGAAGCCCGCGAAAAAGGCCGCTTGCTGTTCGCGGGCCCCGTTGATTTCGTCAAAGGCGTGGTGGCGATGTCGGGCCTGCCCGAACCAGACCGGTTAGAGGTTTGCTTTGCGGGCCGCTCGAACGTTGGGAAATCGAGCCTGATCAACGCGCTGACCGGCCGCAAAAGCCTTGCGCGGGCCTCGAACACCCCCGGCCGGACGCAAGAGATCAACTATTTCGCACTGGGCGAGATGAACCGCTTTTTGGTCGACCTGCCCGGCTATGGCTATGCCGAAGCGCCGAAACCGATTGTGGCAAAGTGGCAAGCGCTGCTGAAATCCTATCTGGCCGGTCGTCAGACCCTGCGCCGCGCTTTCGTGTTGGTCGACACCCGCCACGGCGTAAAGCCGGTGGATGAAGAGATCATGTCGCTGCTCGACCGGTCTGCCGTCACGTTTCAGGTGGTGATGACCAAGGCTGATAAGGTTTCCAAGATCGAGCGCGACGCCAATATCGCGCTGTCGATTGAGGCCTTGAAAAAGCACCCCGCTGCCTATCCTGAACTGGTGCTAACCAGCTCGGAAAAGGGCGATGGCATCGAGACGCTGCGCGCCATTATCGCGACTTTGGTGTAACAGCGCTAAACGTGCTGGCCACCGTTGATCTGAATTTCGGTGCCGGTGATATAGCTTGATTGCGCCGAACACAGGAACCAGATCGCCTCGGCCACCTCTTTTGGCTGGCCAAGGCGGCGCAGCGGCAGGGTTTGCACAATTTTATCTGTGCCCGGTGACAGGATCGCGGTTTCCACCTCGCCGGGCGCGATGGCATTGACGCGCACGCCAAGCGGGCCAAAATCATGCGCCATCTCGCGGGTCAGCGCCGCAAGCGCCGCTTTTGACGTCGCATAGGCCGCCCCCGCAAAGGGATGCACCCGCGAGCCGACGATCGAGGTGACATTCACCACCGCCCCGCCCGCTGCAACCAGCTCGTCTTGCAACCCGCGCGCCAGAATAACCGGCGCGAAAAAGTTGACATGAAACACCTGCCCCCAAGTGCGCAGATCGGTGTCCAGCGTGGTCAACCGCTTGCCACCCTCGCCCTTGGGCGAGATCCCGGCGTTGTTGACCAGCGCATCCAAACGGCCGTTAAGCTTGGATTTGATCGTCTCGATCGCCTCGATGGTCTTTTTCGGATCGGCAAGGTCGATCTGGATGTGATTCTCTTCGCCACCCGGCCAAGGGCAGCGCGGGTCAAAGGGTTGGCGCGAACAGGTCAGCACGCGCCAGCCCTCCGAGCCAAAGCGCTTGACGGTGGCATGACCGATGCCGCGGCTTGCACCTGTCAGCACGATGGTTTTTTGGTCACTCATCGGGGTCTCCATTTCTAGCGCCAAGCTACGGCTTTGGCTGGGGAAAGCAAGCCTTGGCCCGCAGCGCCAAACGCGTCTTGGCAGGGGCTGCCAAAGCCGCTAGGTATTTCGCAACCACGGAGTCGCCCCATGCAGAAGCAGACCCTTACCATGACCGATGCCATTCACACCGCCAAAATGCTGTCCGAGGCACTGCCCTATCTGCAACGGTTTTCCGGCGCGGTGGTGGTGGTGAAATTTGGCGGCAATGCCATGGGCGATGATGCCGCAATGGCGGAATTTGCCCGCGATATCGTGCTGATGCGGCAGGTTGGGGTGAACCCGGTCGTGGTGCATGGCGGTGGCCCGATGATCAACGAGATGCTGGCCAAGCTGGGCATCGAAAGCAAATTCGTGCGGGGCAAGCGGGTGACCGATAAGGCCACGGTGCAGGTGGTCGAAATGATCCTATCGGGGCTGGTGAACAAGCGCATCGTGCAGGCGATCATGGATGCCGGCGGCCGTGCGGTGGGGATTTCGGGCAAAGACGACGATATGATGGTCTGCGTGCCCGATGATCCAGAGCTTGGCTTTGTCGGCAGGCCAGTCGAGATGAACGTGCAGGTGCTGCGCGATCTTTACGGCGCGGGAATCATCCCGGTGGTGGCCCCTGTGGCGACCGGCATGGCCGACAACGAGACCTTTAACGTCAATGGCGACACCGCAGCGGGCGCGATTGCGGGCGCTTTGCAGGCGGATCGGTTGCTGTTGCTGACCGATGTTGCCGGCGTGAAAAACGCCGCGGGCGAGGTGATGACTCAGATCACCCCCGAAGAGATCAGGCAGATGACCGCAGACGGCGTGATTTCCGGCGGGATGATTCCCAAAACTGAAACCGCGCTGATGGCGATTGATGCGGGCACCCGGGCGGTGACGATTCTGGATGGCCGCATTCCCAACGCCTGCTTGCTTGAGCTGTTCACCGATCACGGCGCGGGCAGTCAGATCCGCTCGACCGCGCCGCGCGTGATGCCCCGCGTCAAGCGCTGATGCTGGCGCAGATCGCAGGTTTGGCGGCGGCGCATCAGCTCGAGGTGCTGGGCGGTTTCACCTGTGACGCGGACGAAAGCCTGCCAAAGGGCACCCGCAGCCTGTTGCTGCTGGGCCCCGCAGGGCCGCAATATTGGCCGCATGTAACCGCGCAACCCGAATGGCAAGACGGCGCGCCGGACCCGATTGACCGCTGGTCGCGGCGGGTGATTGGCGGGCTTGCCTGTCAGTTAGGTGGCAAGGCGCTGTTCCCCTTTGGCGGTGCGCCCTATCATCCGTTTTACCGCTGGGCGCTGCGCACGGGGCGGATTTGGGAAAGCCCAGTGCGGTTGTTGGTGCATGACAGCCACGGCCTGATGGTCAGCTTTCGCGGTGCCTTGGCGCTGCGCGAAGTGGTCGAGCTGCCGCAGGCGGTGTGGCCTTGCGACAGCTGCACGGCCCCCTGCCTGACCGCCTGCCCTGCTGGCGCGCTTGGGGCGCAGGGCTATGACCTGCCCGCATGTCACGGCTATCTCGACAGCGCGGCGGGGGGGGATTGCCTGAATTCGGGCTGCGCCGTGCGGCGGGCTTGCCCGTTACCGCAGAGCCGTGCAAGACTGGCCGAACACTCGGCCTATCACATGGGAATATTCCACACATGAAGCGCCTTATCCTGACCCGCCACGCCAAATCCGCTTGGGACGATCCAACCGTAACCGACCACGACCGACCGCTGAACGAACGCGGCAAGGCGGCCGCTGCCGACTTGGGCGAATGGTTGGCCTCGCGCGGCTATGTGCCTGAAAAAATTCTTTGTTCTGATGCTGTGCGCACCCGTGCCACTTGGTCAGGGCTGGCCCCCGCCCTGCCCGGCACACCGGTGCTAGAGCTGAAGCCCGCGCTTTATCATGCCGGGCCCGATGTGATGCTTGCGGTGTTGCAGCATGCGCAGGCCGATGTGGTGATGATGATCGGCCATAATCCCGGCATCGCCGATTTCGCCGCGCGCTTGGTGGCGACCGCGCCGCTGAACCCCGAATTTTCGCGGTATCCAACTGGGGCCACTCTGGTTGCCGATTTTATGATCGACAGCTGGGCCGAGGTTGGCTTTGGCCTTGGCGCCACGGTCGATTTCGTGATCCCCCGAGAGATCCAGGTTTAACCCATGAAAAAGGCGCCCAAACGGGCGCCTTTTTTGTTTGCGCAGACCCCTTAATCAGTGGCCAAGGATCTGGCTTAGGAACAGCTTGGTGCGATCCGATTGCGGGTTGTTGAAGAACTCTTTCGGCTCGTTCTGCTCGACGATCTGGCCCTGATCCATAAAGATCACGCGGTTCGCCACGGCTTGGGCAAAGCCCATTTCGTGGGTGACGCACAGCATGGTCATGCCTTCTTCGGCAAGCTCGATCATGGTGTCGAGCACCTCTTTGATCATCTCGGGGTCAAGCGCCGATGTCGGTTCGTCGAACAACATGATCCGTGGTTTCATGCACAGCGAGCGCGCAATCGCCACACGCTGCTGCTGACCGCCCGAAAGCTGGCCGGGGTATTTCTGCGCCTGCTCGGGGATTTTGACCTTTTCAAGGAAATACATCGCGGTTTCCTCGGCCTCTTTTTTCGGGGTCTTGCGAACCCAGATCGGCGCCAGCGTCAGGTTTTCCATGATGGTCAGATGCGGGAACAGGTTAAAGTGTTGAAACACCATCCCCACTTCCGAGCGCACCTTGTCGATGTTCTTCAAATCCGAGGTCAGCTCGGTGCCATCCACGATGATCTGGCCCTGCTGGTGTTCTTCCAGCCGGTTGATGCAGCGGATCAGCGTCGATTTCCCCGAGCCCGATGGGCCGCAGATCACGATACGCTCGCCCCGGTTCACCGTCATGTCGATATCGCGCAGCACGTGGAACTGGCCATACCATTTGTTCATATTGGTTACTTGGATCGCCACCTCATCAGAGACGGTCATCTTGCTGCGGTCGATTGCAGGTGTGTTCATGAGAGAGGCCCCTATTAACGGTGATCGGTCTTCAGCTTGCGCTCTAGGTACATCGAGTACCGCGACATGCCGAAGCAGAAGATAAAGAAGATAACGCCGACAAACAGCAAAGGCTCCCAGTAGACGCCCTTCCAGTTGATATCGGCACGAACCATTTTGGTGATGCCCTGCAGCGGATCGGCCAGACCCACCAGCGCCACCAGCGTCGTGTCTTTGAACAGACCGATGAAGGAGGACACGATGCCAGGGATCGAGATTTTCAGCGCCTGTGGCAGGATGATAAAGCGCTGCGCCTGCCAATAGTCCAAGCCAAGCGCATCAGCGGCTTCGGATTGGCCCTTGGGCAGGGCGGCCAGACCGCCACGGATCACCTCGGCGATATAGGCGGCCGCAAAGAAGGTCACCAGAATGATAACCCGCAAGATCAGGTCAAAGTTGCTGCGCGGCGGCAGGAAGTAGTTCAGCAGCAAAGAGGCGGTGAACAACATGGTGATCAGCGGCACGCCGCGGATGAATTCGATGAAGACAACCGACACCGATTTGATGAAAACCATGTCCGACCGACGCCCCAAAGCCAGCAGCAGCCCCATCGGCAGGCTGGCCGAAACCGCCGTGACGCCGATGACAAAGGACAGCAAAAAGCCGCCAAACTGGTCGCTGTCGACCGACATCAGCCGGATCGGCATCATATGTGCTAGCGGTGTCGTCACCATCGGCTGCACTTGCAGCCACCAGATCAACGCAACCGCAACCGCGATACCGCCCGCAACCACCGCCCCCAGCCGCGATTGCAGCTTGTTCCAGACGACAACCAACAGGCCAAAGCCAATCGCCACCCCTACAGGGCCCCAAACCGACCCACCCCAGAGCAGGTAAAACCCCACCAGCGGATAGACCAAGGTCAGCCACAACAGCTTTTTCGGCATCAGCGCCGCGACAGCGAACAGCGCCGCAAACACCACAACCGACAGCAAAAGGTGAAAGCCATCAGTGCCGACGCCCAGCATGCCCAGCAAGGTCAGCACGCTAACTGTGCCCAGCATCAGCATATTGACCCGGCGCAGGCCGTAATACAGCGCCGGCGCCAGCGCCATCAGCATCAGGCCAAAGGCCAGCACAGGCCGCCAATAGGCATCCATCGGGTAAAAACCGAACAGAAACTGGTGCCACCGCTCGCGCAGGATGGCCCAGCAGGCGCCCTCGGCCCCCGGGCCTGCGTTGGCTTCGATGATCTGGCGGCATTCGCCCAGCGAATTTGCAGTCCAAACCCCATTCAGGAACCAAGGCAGCGACGAAGCGATGATCCAATAGACCACATAAAGGCTGATCAGCGTCAAAAAGCCGTTCAGCGGGCTAGAGAACAGATTCTCGCGCACCCATCGCACCGCGCCAACTTCACTGGCGGGTGGTTTCTGCTGGGTCAGCATTTTGTCGCGCACGAAGGACATGGATGATTGCGTCATCTTAGCGCTCCTTCAGTTTGGTGGTGGCGTTATAGACGTTCATCATCGCAGAGATCAGCAGCGAGAGGATCAGATAGATCATCATCATCAGCAACATGCACTCCAGCTCGCGTCCGGTTTGGTTCATGGTGATACCGCCCAAAGTGCCCTTCAGGTCAAGATAGCCGACCGCGATGCCCAGCGTGGTGTTCTTGGTCAGGTTCAAATATTGGCTGATCAGCGGCGGCACGATCACCCGCAACGCCTGTGGCAGCACCACAAGGCTCATGATCCGCCCCTGACGCAGACCCAGCGCGGCGGCGGCCTCGGATTGGCCACGGCTAACGGCCATGATGCCTGCGCGCACGGCCTCGGCGATATAAGCGCCCGTGTAAAGCGACAGGGCGATCACCAAAGCCGTGAAGTTATGGGCGATCGAGATGCCACCGACAAAGTTAAAGCCCTTCCAGACCCCGTTTTCGTCGATGTTGAAATGCGGCACATCCCAGTGCAACCCCAGCGCGTAAAACAGCAGCGTGGTCGGCAGCACGATCAGGGCCAGGTTTTTCCACCAGGTCGCAGGGCGGATGCCGGTTGCCTCTTGCACAGCTTTTGCACGGCGGGTCACACCACGGCTGGCAAAGATCGAGGCCACAAACAGGCCGACAACCGCGATAAAGGAAAAGTTGAAGGGTATCCCCAGAAACTCGAACCCGCCAAGCGGATGGGTCAGCAAAGGATAGGGCACGCTGGTGCCACGGTTCGAAATCGCCACGGTATTGTCAAACAGCATAGACGCAGCCGCAGGGGTGCCGCTGTCGATCATCGCTTGCGTGACTTTGAAATCATTCACCTGCGGCATGATTTCGGTAAAGACAGTGTAGGCTAGAATAATCCACAACAGCAGGGGCACGTTGCGAAACACCTCGACATAGACCGTCATCAGACGCGCGACGATCCAGTTTTTCGACAGCCGCAGCACGCCAGCAAAAACGCCGATGATGGTGGCAAGGATGCAGCCAAAAAACGCCACGGCCAAGGTATTAAGCAGGCCGATGAACAGCGCACGCGAGTGGGTATCATCATTGGTATAGCTGATAAGCTGCTGGTCGATATCATAGCCAGCCCGTGTCCACAGGAAGCTAAAGTTGATATCCTTGCCCTTGTCAGCCAAGTTGGTGACAAGGTTATCGCGCAGCCACCACAGCACAACCGCCAGCAAAACAAGCGCAATTACCTGAATCGTGATCGACCGGTAACGTGTGTCATAGATAAGCATACCCAGCCGAAAGCTTGCTTTCGGCGCCTCGGTTGCAGACGTCATGGTATTACCCCCTGCCCTACCGCCTGTCGGACTAATGGTCGATCGGTGCGGGGTCGCGCCCCATGCGGTACGGGTGATTTTCTAGGATCAGAAAAGGAGGGCGCAGCTTGCACTGCGCCCCTTAGACAAGTGCGATTAACGGAAAGGTGGTGCGTACTGCAAGCCGCCTTGGGTCCATTGTGCGTTCAAGCCACGAGCCAGACCGATTGGGGTCGAAGCGCCGATGTTGGCTTCAAAGATTTCGCCATAGTTGCCGTTGGCAGAAATCGCGCGCTTTGCCCACTCTTTATCGAGGCCCATCATAGCGCCAAGGTCGCCCTCGAGGCCAAGCATACGCTTAACTTCTGGGTCGTTGGTGGAAGCTGCGACTTCTTCGATGTTTGCTTTGGTGATGCCTTTTTCTTCAGCAGCGACCAATGCGTAGTAGGTCCAACGGACGATATCGCCCCACTGGTTGTCGCCGTGACGCACGACTGGGCCAAGTGGCTCTTTCGAGATGATCTCTGGCAGAACCACATAGTCAGCTGGCGACGGCAGGGTTGCGCGCAGTGCAGCAAGACCCGAAGCGTCGGTGGTATAGGCGTCGCAAGCCCCAGCCAAGAACTGGCGCTGGCCTTCAGCATCGTCCTGAATGGTGACGGGGGTGTAGTTGATGTTGTTGGTCTTGAAGAAGTCAGCCAAGTTCAGCTCGGTGGTGGTGCCGGTCTGGATACAGATCGTCGCGCCGTCGAGTTCTTTTGCCGAAGACACGCCAAGATCTTTGCGCACCATAAAGCCCTGACCGTCGTAGTAGTTGACTGCCACGAAGTCGAGTTTCAGGTCGTTATCGCGCGAGAAGGTCCAGGTCGAGTTACGAACCAGCATGTCAACTTCGCCCGAAGCCAGCGCGGTGAAACGGGTCTCACCGGTGGTTGGAACGTATTTTACTTTCGAAGCGTCGCCCAACACGGCTGCGGCAACGGCTTTGCAAAGATCAGCGTCAAAGCCCATATATTGGCCGGTTGCGTCTGGCGCACCAAAGCCGGTCAGGCCGGTGTTCGAGCCGCAGATCAACTCGCCGCGTGCTTTCACATCATCCAGCGTCGAAGCCGAAGCAAAGCCCGCCAAAAGCGAAGTCGCAACAAGAGTTCCAAGGAACACGGATTTTTTCATTCTTACCTCTTCCTGTTTCCGCCCATTTTTTGGGCGAAGGTTAAGTGCCCCACGTAGACCGCGGGTGCGAGACCGGTGACGGAAACGCCGTCGGTGTAGGGCAGTTTGAGTTATAGCCTCGTAGTTGGTCAAGCAAAACCGCCAATATAACGGATGTTTGCGCAAACAGCCTCAGATTAATAGACCTATTAGACAGATTGCGCAAACTTCAGGCAGTTAACAGAAAGATTGTTACCCGCACAATCCAAAGAATCGCTCTGCGGCAAAAAGAGCCTCTTGTTTGTACGATTCAAGACGGGCGGCTTCTTCGTCGACGCCCCAAAGTTCATTCTGCCAAGCCTCGTCGATTCGGCTTAACTGCCAAGCCTGCGCCGCCGTCAGGTTTTTGCGCAAAACCGCCAGTGCCAGCACCAAAGAGCCGCTAATCGCAATCAGATCATGCGCGGCGGCAAGCCGAAAAGGGTCGAGCTGATGCAGCGCCTGCGACAAAGCCCGCGTGCTGGCCTCGGGCTGGGTGATGTGCACGACGCCAGCCGTCACCAGCAAGGGCGCTGCGTATTCCTGCGCAGCCCAAGCCAGCACCGGATCCCAGCCCTGCGCTTGGCGGTCGATCAATTCTTGTGGCGCGGTGGCGCGATAACACAGCAGATCGGTCTCACCGTAAGCCGCCAGCAGACCTGCCACTTCGGCAAACTGCGGCGCGACCTTATCCAGCGCGGAATTGGCGGCACGGGTCACCGGCATGGTGTCCGGTTTGATCACGCCGCTTTGCGCATCCCATTCCAGTGCAATCGCTTCGGCCATCGCAAGCGTCGGCACCACAAGCGGTGCTTTGGCGGGTGTCTTTACGGCGCGACCGTCAAGCGTGACGGTAAAGCCCCCGTCACAGGCCGAGGCGGTTGCTTGTTTCCAGAACCGTTTGGCGGACCAAGCGCTCATTCATCGCCCCCGAATGGATCCAAAGGCACATCGTTTTCGCCCCAATCCAAGGTTTTCCAGGTGCGCGCCATATGCTCGGGCAGGGGCGCGATAAAGGTCATCATCTCTTTGGTGATTGGGTGCTGAACCTTCAGCATCCGCGCATGCAGGTGCAGCTTGCGCGACAGATCGCCGCCAATGCCAGCACCCCAGCCATCGCCCATATTCTCGGTCGACGAGCCGCCGTATTTGCCGTCCCCAATGATCGGAAAGCCCATCTCGGCGATATGGGCACGCAACTGATGCGTGCGCCCTGTCACCGGCTCCATCGCCAACCAAGAGATGCGATTGCCCAAGAACCACAGGGTGAAATAGTCGGTATGGGCGCGTTTGGCGTCGGGATAGTCCGCCATCTTGGCCGGATGCACACAGATCATCTTTTCAGAATCACCATAGCCGCGCCCGCCCTTCATCAGCCCGTATTTGATCGAGCCTTTGCGCGGATGCGGCACGCCTGCGACGGCGGCCCAATAGATCTTGCGGGTGTTGCGGTGGCGCAGCATTTCCGACAAGGCGCGCGCCACGCGGTCGGTGCGCGCCAGCATCAACAGACCCGAGGTGTCTTTATCCAGACGGTGCACCAGCTTGGGGCGTTCTTTGTAGCCAAACTTCAGCGCTTCGGTCAGACCGTCAACATGGCGATCGCCCTGCCCCGAGCCGCCTTGGCTGGGCAGACCCGGAGGCTTGTTCAGGATGATCATATGCTCATCCTTCCACAGCACCGCGTCTTGGATCATTTTGGCATCCGCAGGCGTATAGCTGACACGCTTGACCACGGGGGCCGCATGATCGGGCAGCGGCGGAATGCGGATGGTTTGGCCCGGCACGATGCGGTCCGAGGCCTTGCAGCGCGCGGAATCAACCCGCACTTGCCCAGTGCGGCACATCTTTTCCACATGGCCTTGGGTCAGCTGCGGAAAGCGGCGCTTGAACCATTTATCAAGGCGCTGCTCGCCCTCGGCTTCCGAGACAGTCAAAAGGCTGACAGCGCTCATGCGAAAATCTCCCGCGAAAGGTAAATCCCTGCGGCAAGAGCGCCGAGAGAGAGGATAACAGTGCCTGCGACATAGGCCAAAGCCGTCGTGATGTCGCCACGTTCCCAGAGCGTAAAGCTGTCCAGCGAGAAGGCCGAAAAGGTGGTGAAGCCGCCAAGAATGCCGGTCATCAAAAACGGTGCCAAATGCGTGCCGCCCTTTTTCGCAAGCGCCACGATCAGCACCCCCATAGCAAAGGAGCCAAGGATATTGACGAAGAGCGTGCTGTAAGGGAAACCGGGCCCGAAAATCCGCATCGCAGAGACATTCGAGAGATAGCGCAGGCTCGCGCCGATTGCGCCGCCAAGGGCGACTTGAGAGAGGGTCCAGATCATCAGGTTTCCTTGGGCGTAAGCGCGGGAATTGTCAACAGCCCGACCGGGGCTCTGCCCCGGACCCCGGGATATTTAGAGACAGATGAAGGGTTGCTGTCAGTCGAGCTGTCGTTTGGCGCGCAGTTTGGCGAAATAGTCGATGCGTTTGCGCAATTCGCGTTCAAAGCCGCGCTCGGGCGGGGTGTAGAGCACCGGGCGTTTCACGCCTTCGGGGAAATAGTTTTGGCCCGAGAAGCCATCTTCGGCGTCGTGGTCATAGGCGTAGCCGCTGCCATAGCCGATCTCTTTCATCAGCTTGGTCGGGGCGGGGCGGATGTGCAGCGGTGGCGGTTGGCTGCCTGTTTCGCGTGCCAGCGCGCGGGCGGCCTTGAAGGCGGTATAGACGCCGTTCGATTTGGGAGCGAGGGCAAGGTAAACCACGGCCTGCGCCAGCGCAAGCTCGCCTTCGGGAGAGCCCAGACGTTCGAAGGTTTGCCAGCCTTCAAGGCAGATCTGCTGCGCCTGCGGATCGGCAAGGCCAATGTCTTCAACCGCCATGCGGGTGATGCGGCGGGCGAGAAAACGCGGGTCTTCGCCGCCTTCCAGCATGCGGGCGAACCAATAAAGCGCGGCATCGGGGTCAGAGCCACGCACTGATTTATGCAGCGCTGAAATCAGATTGTAATGTTCTTCGCCAGATTTGTCATATTTGCTGGCGCGCCGCATCAGCCGCGTTGCCAGCGCCGCGTGGCCAAGGGGTTTGTCGAGCCGCCATGCCGCGACCTGCTCGATCAGGTTGAGAAGCGCGCGACCATCGCCATCTGCCATCTCGATCAGCGCCTCGCGGGCCTCGCCATCCAAGGGCAGTGCGCGCGCCAGTTCCTTTTCGGCGCGTTGCACCAAACGTTCTAAATCGGTGAGAGTGAGCCGCTCGAGCACGATGACTTGGGCCCGCGACAACAGGGCGGCGTTCAACTCGAAGCTGGGGTTTTCGGTGGTGGCGCCCACAAGCAGGATGGTGCCATCCTCCATATAAGGCAGGAAGCCGTCTTGTTGCGCCTTGTTAAAGCGATGAATTTCATCGACAAAAAGCAAAGTACCCTGTCCGTTCTGACGCCGGATTTTGGCAGAATCGAAGACCTTGCGCAGATCCGGCACGCCGGTGAAAATCGCTGAGATTTGCACAAAGGCCAGGTCTGTTTGCGCAGCCAGCAGGCGGGCAATGGTGGTTTTGCCCACTCCGGGCGGGCCCCAAAGCACCAGCGAGGACAGGCTGCGCGCCGCCAGCATGGCCCCTAAGGGACCATCGGGGCCAAGCACATGGCTTTGGCCTATCACCTCTGACAGGCTGCGCGGACGCAGACGGTCTGCCAAAGGCCGCGGGCCTTCGGCGGGTTTGGCAGCGCCCGTGTTCATGTCAAAAAGATCGCTCATCAGCACAGAATAGGGCCTGATGGCGGGCAGGGAAAGCGCAATCCAATGCTGCACCCCGCCTGCGAAAGGCCTCTTTCACAGGCGGAGCCTTTGGCTTGGGAAGCGGCTTTCGCCAAAGCGGGATCGCTAATGGACCGTCAAAGAGAAATCCATCTCGACGACCTGATTTTCGACGCCGTCGATTTCCATCACCGGCCCCATCGCGCGCATCTTGACCCCGACACGATCGGCCCAGCGTGGCCAAGTGGCCGCCAAAAGTGTCAGGCAATGGGTGGCGTTCAGACTGCGCACGGTTTCACCCAACTGCTGGATCAACTGCGCATGAACGCGCCGTCGGATAGAGGCGGGCACATCATGGGCTACAAACAAACGGCTGGATTCCCAGATATGATCCCCAATCGGCGCAGGCTGGTAAAGCAGGTTGGCGGGAATCGTCTCGAGACAGCCAAGCTGTGCATCGCGGATCATATAGGAATAGATCCCGCATTTCGCGGTGGTTGGCGTCAAGCGATTGCCCGCAAGCACCCTACCCTGATCGTCATGCACCACCACCCAGCGGCTGGCAGGAGTGTCGTATTGATCATATTCCATCCCCAAAGCTTGAGGCAGATCCCATTTGTTGTGAACGATAAAAAGTTCACGCCGAGCGCGCAGCATATTGGCGAAAAGCTCGCCGTGGTTGTGTAAATTGGCAAAAGAAAGCGTCGTTGTAATCATTTTGGCCTCCAGGGGTTTAGATGGCAGTCTAACCTTGCGGAGGGAGTTTCAGATAAGCCGATAGTCTTTGGCGCGTTGGATGGCCTCCGCAGTGGTGCGTGCCATCAACCGTACTCTTGCAGATGTAATACGGGCCTTAAGGGCACTTTCCGATATGCCCAGTTTCGCCGCAGCGGCAGTAAACCGGTCTCCCCCAGCAATACAGCGCAGAGCCTCGATCTGAGCCTTTGTCAGCTCTTCCGGAGGTTCTGTCACGTCATGCAGCCGTTGCACAATAACCGCAAAGGCTGCAATTTCATGATCCTCGAACTCACGATCACTGCGCGCGAAAGAGGCAATTGATCGAGATTTAACAGGTCCGGATGCCACCGTTGCCCCGAATTTCAGCCCATAAAGCGCCGCTTCTTTGAACACGCCAAAGGGGTCGGGCAGGGCCTTATCACTCCACCTAATCGCGCCAGTCGTGCTAAAGCCCCAAGCTACCATGGGATCGCGCAGCACATAGCCTTTTTCAGTGTAGTGATCGAGCCAGTCCTGCGGATAGGCCTGAAAGGTAAAAAGGGGCGCCGTAAAGCGAATATGCAAACCGAGAAAATACCCAGCAGGAGCCATAAGCGCCAACTGATGCAATTCGACCTCGATACCCAACTTCACTGACATACTTACCTAATCTTAACGATTCGATTACAACTTTAAGAAGTATACAATCGACTGACTAGCGCATTCTGGAGAACAACGCTTTTCGTATTAACCACCAATCAACAATTCCGGCAAAATAAAAAGGCCTGCCGCGTCGGGCAGGCCTTTTTATTTTCAAACATGGTTAACAGAACGGCCTTCACGGCCTTTGCGTTAACCCTAGGACTTATGCCTCGGCAGCGTCTTCTGCTGCGGTGCGGGCGTGGTCTGCGGCACCTTTGGCCGAAACGTCGCGGTCAACGAATTCGATGATCGCCATTGGCGCCATGTCGCCGAAGCGGAAGCCAGCCTTCAGCACGCGCACATAGCCGCCCTGACGGTCCTGATAGCGTGGGCCAAGGATCTCGAACAGGCGCGCGGTGTGGATGTCTTGCTTCAGCTGCGAATGCGCTTGGCGACGGGCGTGCAAGTCGCCGCGCTTTGCCAGCGTGATCAGCTTTTCGATGATCGGACGCAGTTCTTTTGCTTTTGGCAGAGTGGTCTTGATCTGCTCGTGTTCAATCAGCGAACCAGCCATGTTTGCGAACATCGCTTTGCGGTGTTCGTGGGTGCGGTTCAGCTTACGGTAGCCATTAGAGTGACGCATGGGTATCTCCTATCGCGTGTTTTGCTTTGTCCGGCAGATCCTACGAGTGGTCCTGCTCACCTTGGGGTCATGCGACCCAGTGTTCCCCGGCAGCCCGGGCATTTGGTCGGGTGCGCATGTGTTGCGCACCCGATTGATCTTAGAACTGGTCCTCAAAACGCTTGGCCAGATCTTCGATGTTCTCTGGTGGCCAATCTTCGACTTCCATGCCCAAGTGCAGGCCCATGCCCGACAGCACTTCCTTGATTTCGTTCAAGGACTTGCGGCCAAAGTTTGGTGTGCGCAGCATTTCGGCTTCGGTTTTCTGGATCAGATCGCCGATGTAAACGATATTGTCGTTCTTGAGGCAGTTTGCCGAACGCACCGACAATTCCAGCTCGTCGACTTTCTTCAGCAGCAGCGGGTTGAACTCAAGACCTGCGTCTTCAGCGCCCTTGCCTGCCGCTTCTGGCTCGTCAAAGTTCACGAAGACCGCCAGTTGGTCCTGCAGAATGCGCGCCGCATAAGCGATTGCGTCTTCTGGGGTCAGCGAGCCGTCGGTTTCGATTTTCATCGTCAGCTTGTCATAGTCCAGAACCTGACCTTCGCGGGTCGGGGTGACTTCGTAGCTGACTTTCTTGACCGGCGAATAGATCGCATCGATTGGAATCAGGCCGATTGGCGCATCTTCCGGACGGTTCTTGTCAGCCGCAACATAGCCCTTGCCGGTGTTAACCGTCAGTTCCATGAACACATCTGCACCATCATCAAGGTGGCAGATCACGTGGTCTTTGTTCAGAACTTCAATGCCATTGGTTTCCGAGATGTCGCCAGCGGTGACAACGCCCGGACCCTTTGCCGAAATCGACAGGCGCTTTGGCCCTTCGACGTCCATCTTCAGGCTGACGCCCTTCAGGTTCAGCACGATGTCAGTGACATCTTCGCGCACGCCAGCAACGCTGGAGAATTCATGCAGCACGTTGTCGATCTGCACCGAAGTGATCGCAGCGCCTTGCAGCGACGACATCAGCACGCGACGCAGCGCGTTGCCAAGTGTCAGACCAAAGCCGCGCTCCAGCGGTTCTGCAATCGCGGTGGCGGTGCGCTGTGCATCTGCCCCTGCTTTGACAACCAGCTGTGTCGGTTTAATCAGTTCAAGCCAATTTTTGTGGATCATGTGACCGCCTCCATACTTGCCTCTGCTCATGTCCAAAGCAGACGACGCCCGAGGTTCAGAAATGACGAAATCGGGCCGCGCGTCATCGCGCAGCCCGACCAATAGTGATTGCCTTAAACGCGGCGGCGCTTAGGCGGACGGCAGCCGTTGTGTGCCAATGGGGTGACGTCACGAATCGAGGTGACGTTCAAACCAACAGCAGCCAAGGCGCGCAGAGCCGACTCGCGGCCCGAACCTGGGCCTTGCACTTCGACTTCAACAGTCTTCATGCCATGCTCTTGTGCCTTTTTGGCAGCATCTTCCGCAGCCATCTGAGCAGCATAGGGGGTCGATTTCCGCGAGCCTTTGAAGCCCATGGTGCCCGAAGACGACCAGGAAATCGCGTTGCCCTGAACGTCAGAGATCAGGATTTTGGTGTTGTTGAACGAGGAGTTCACGTGAACAACGCCAGCGGCAATGTTCTTACGCTCTTTTTTCTTCGTCCGTGCTTTTGTATCGCGTGCCATAACTAAGCGCTCCCCTTATTTCTTCTTGCCAGCGATGGCTTTTGCGGGGCCCTTGCGGGTACGAGCGTTCGTGTGCGTGCGCTGACCACGAACCGGCAGGTTCTTACGGTGACGCAGGCCACGGTAGCAACCCAGATCCATCAAACGCTTGATGTTCATCGAGGTTTCGCGACGCAGGTCGCCTTCAACGGTGACGTTTGCGTCGATGAATTCGCGGATCGCCAGAACTTCAGCGTCAGACAGCTGGTTCACGCGACGGGTGCGGTCGATGTTGGTGGCTTCGCAGATTTGCTCTGCAATGGCGGGACCAACGCCAGCAATATAGGTCAGGGCAATCGGGACCCGCTTTTGGGTCGGGATGTTTACGCCAGCAATACGTGCCAAACGTGTATTCCTTTTTGGTTGCGGTTCCGTAACGCCAGAACCTTTTTTCACAACACCACTTTTTCAGAGGCGATTCGAATCTCCGCAAAAGCGGAAGCCCGCAAGCGATTCCGCTGCGGGACGCCGTGCATTAGGGGCTTTTGGGGCAATCGTCAAGGGCAGCGCGGCGAATTTCACGCTTTGTCAAGAACCTTAGCCACGGCAGCCGCGACCGCGTCCATCTCGGCAAGGCCGTCAACGCTCGAAAGCTGGCCCTTGGCATAGTAATAGCCGATCAGCGGCGAGGTTTTCTTGTAATATTCCATCAGCCGGGTTTTCAGCGCATCGGCGTTGTCGTCAGCGCGGCGCTGCATATTGTGACCGCCGCAGACGTCGCAGGTGCCCTCGACTTTGCTGGGGCGGGTTTGGTCGTGGTAAACCTCGCCACAGCTGCCACAGGTATAGCGGCCGGTGATGCGCGCCACCAAGGCGGCGTCATCCACCTGCATCTCGATCACGGCATCCAGCCCCTGCCCCGTGCGCGCCAGCAAGGCGCCCAAAGCATCGGCCTGCATCAAGGTGCGCGGAAAGCCATCAAAAATGAAACCGCCCGCTGCCGGAGAGGCCAGCTTTTCCGCGATCAGACCGATCACGATCTCATCGGTCACCAACTCGCCCCGCGCCATCACCTCGGCAACGCGGCGGCCCATCTCGGTGCCCGAGGTTTTCGCCTCGCGCAGCATGTCGCCCGTGGACAGCTGCACCATCGCACGCTCTTCCACCAAACGCTTGGCTTGAGTGCCTTTGCCGGCCCCCGGAGGCCCCAGAAGGATGATGTTTGCCATGAGTTTACTCTTTCGCAAGCGGTCAGGAAACAAAAGGCCCGCCGCAAGACGGGCCTTTGCAGAACAAAGTTAGCGGCGTGCAGGTGGCCGGTTGGCCGTGCTGCGCTTTTTGCCACGCAACTGCGACTTTTCGATCAGACCTTCGTATTGATGCGCCAGAAGATGCGATTGAATCTGCTGGATGGTGTCCATCGTCACCGAAACCACGATCAGAACCGAGGTGCCGCCAAAGTAGAACGGCACCGAGAAGGTATCGCGCAAAATCTCGGGCAAAAGGCAGATCGCGGCCAGATAGGCAGCGCCCAGCACCAAGACACGGTTAACGACATAATCCAGATATTCTTCGGTCTTCTTGCCCGGACGGATCCCCGGAATGAACCCGTTCTGGTTCTTCAGGTTATCGGCCACTTCGTCGGTCTTAAAGGCGACGTTGGCGGTGTAGAAATAGGCAAAGAACACGATCATGCCAACAAAGAACGCCAGATACAGCGGCTGACCGGGGCCGAAATAGGCCAAGATCGTCGACATGATCGGGCCGGTGTTCTGGCCAGAGAAGGTCGCAATCGTGGTTGGCAGCAGCAGCAAGGACGAGGCAAAGATCGCAGGAATAACGCCAGCTGGGTTAACCTTGATCGGCAAATGCGACGATCCGCCGTCATAAACCTTCATGCCAACCTGACGGCGGGGATATTGGATATGGATCTTGCGCAGGGCGCGTTCCATGAACACCACCGCCGCGATAACCAGAACCACCATCACCAGCACGCCCAAGATCACCGGGGTCGAGATCACACCCGCGCGACCTTGGCTAAAGAACTGCGCCAAAGCCCGCGGAATTTCTGCTACAATGCCGGTAAAGATGATCAGCGAGATGCCGTTGCCGATGCCGCGCGCAGTAATCTGCTCGCCCAGCCACATCAAGAACATCGTCCCGCCGACCAGCGTGATCACACAAGAGATCACAAAGAACATGCCCGGCGTATGCGCCAGACCACCCGCCTCGATCGACTTGGCAATGCCAAAGCCTTGGAAGGTTGCCAAGACAACCGTGCCGTAACGGGTCCATTGGTTCATCTTTTTGCGACCCTGATCGCCCTCTTTCTTCATCTGCTCCAGCGCGGGCACCATCGAGGCCAGCAGCTGAATGATGATCGAGGCCGAAATATAGGGCATGATCCCCAGCGCGAAGATGCCCATGCGCTTAATTGCGCCGCCGGTGAACATCGACAGCATGCCGCCGATGCCTTGGCCTGCGTCATCCATAAAGTTGCGCAGCGCGGTTCCGTCAATACCTGGAACAGGCACATAGGTGCCCAAACGATAGACCATCAGCAAGCCGACGGTGAAAAAAATACGGCTCCGAAGATCGGTTGCCTTGCCTAGCGTACCCCAGCTGAGGTTCGCGGCCATTTGCTCTGCAGCAGATGCCATGATCAAATCTTTCTGCGTAGGCCCATTATGGGAAGCGCCGCCGAACCGTTTCCGGTCGGCGGCGCGGGAACTTGGCGATATGTAAGCGGTCTAAGGCCGGCTCACAACCACTTATTGCGCTTTGCGCACCGACTTACCGTGTGGAGCAAGGGTTGGCGCAACAGTCAGCGTGCCGCCAGCAGCCGCAACAGCCTCGATCGCAGCCGCCGAAGCGCCGGTCACGGACAATTTGACAGCCGATTTGATCTCGCCCTTGTTCAGGATGCGGATACCGTCGCGCAGGTGACCGGTCAGACCAGCCTCTACCAGCATCACTTCGGTGATCTCAGCCGAGATATCCAGCTTGCCAAGGGCAACGAATTTTTCGATCAAACCCAGGTTGATGACCGCATAGCGCATCTGGTTTGGCTTCGAGAAGCCGCGCTTTGGCAGACGGCGATACAGAGGCATCTGGCCGCCTTCGTAGCCGCCAATAGCGACGCCCGAACGCGATTTCTGGCCCTTGATACCACGGCCGCCCATTTTACCCGAGCCCGAACCAGGACCACGTGCAACGCGCTTTTGCTTTTTGGTTGCGCCTGGATTGTCGTGAAGTTCATGAAGTTTCATGTCGCATACTCCTATGCCGGAACTGCCCTGGCTGCGACGGCGGGGGCAAACGCGGCGTTGATGATTCTTATGACCATAGGCGGCCATTGGCGGCGTATAGACACTTGCGCCAAATACTGCAAGATGCGCGCTTGACCCAATACAGATCGGAACGCAATGTCGACCAATACCAGCTATCGCGCAGGCCTAGAACAGCAGTTTCAGGCCGATTGGGTCAGCTTTTTCGCCACCTTCGCGCGGTTTGAACATGCGCTGATCAAGGCACCCTATCTAAAGCACGGCAAAACCGGTGTCACCGCCGAAGCGGGCTGGGCAGGCTTTGCCGCCGACCTTGGCGCGGGCTTTCTTGAAACCTGCCGCGCCGATCCCGATCTGGAAAAGCTGTTCACCAACCCGCCGATGTTGCTCAAGGTCGATCAGGGCGAGGAAAGCTCGTGGAAAAAGGCCCGTGCGATCAATTCGGTGGCCGATTGGTTTCTGGTGGTCAAGGATGTGCGCAACAACCTGTTCCACGGCGACATCTCGCCCCATTCCGAGCGCGAAGAGCGGCTGATCATCGCCGCCCAACGCGTGTTGGATCTGGCCTATGCCGCTGCTTTGGCGCGGGCCGATAATCCGAAGATGGTCGAGTTTTGCGAGGCGTTTCGGTTTCGTAAGTAACCCACCCTGAAACGCAAAACGCCCCACCTTACGGCGGGGCGTTTCGACAAGCGTAGGGTGGGGTTACACCCCACCCAAAGCCTTAGCCGCGCTCTTCGATGATCTGAACAAGATGCGAGATCTTGTTGACCATGCCGCGCACGGAAGGTGTGTCTTCCAGCTCGCGGGTGCGGTTCATTTTGTTCAGGCCAAGACCCTTCAGGGTCGCGGTCTGGATCGCTGGGCGGCGGGCAGCCGAAGCCACCTGCTTGACCACGATGGTTTTCTTGTCAGCCATGATTAAGCCTCCACGGTTTCAGCGGCGGGCTTGTTCAGGATCTCGGCCACTTTCTTACCGCGACGTGCGGCAACAAGGCGGGGCGAGGTCTCGGACTTAAGACCGTCGATGGTGGCACGGATCATGTTGTAGGGGTTCGAGGTGCCGATGGATTTCGCCACCACATCCTGAAGACCCAACATCTCGAAAACGGCGCGCATTGGGCCACCAGCGATGATACCGGTACCGGCAACTGCCGACCGCATCACAACTTTACCGGCGCCATGACGGCCTTCCATGTCGTGGTGCAAGGTGCGGGCGTCTTTCAGCGGCACGCGAATAAGCTGGCGCTTTGCCTGCTCGGTCGCCTTGCGGATCGCTTCTGGAACTTCCTTAGCCTTGCCTTTGCCAAAGCCTACGCGGCCTTTTTGATCGCCAACGACGACCAAAGCTGCGAAGCCAAAGCGCTTACCGCCCTTGACGGTTTTAGAAACGCGGTTGATCGCAACCAAACGGTCAGCGAATTCCGGTGTCTCTTCGGGCCGGTTGTCGCGGCTGTTGCCACGGTTGTCCCGGCGGTTTTCACGTTCTGCCATTTTTCAACTCCTCAGAACTTAAGTCCACCTTCACGAGCAGCATCGGCCAAAGCCTTGATCTTGCCGTGAAAGAGGAAACCACCGCGGTCGAAGTAGCACTCTTCGACACCGGCCTGTTTTGCCCGTTCTGCGATCGTCGCACCGACCTTGGTCGCTGCTTCGACGTTGTTCTTGCCCACGAAACCCAGCTCTTTTTCGAGAGTGGATGCCGAAGCCAAGGTCACGCCTTTGACGTCGTCGATCAGCTGAACGCTGATGTTTTTGGACGAGCGGTGAACCGACAGGCGCAGACGCCCGTGCGATGTAGCTTTGATTTTGTTCCGGACGCGCTGGCGGCGCTTGAGGAACAGGTCTCTCTTTGTGTTCGCCATGATTGCGGTCCTTACTTCTTCTTACCTTCCTTGCGGAATACGAATTCACCCTTATAGCGGATGCCTTTGCCCTTATAGGGCTCGGGCTTGCGCCATTCGCGGATATTCGCAGCGACCTGACCAACGAGCTGTTGGTCAATGCCTTCCACAATGATTTCAGTTTGTTTCGGAGCCGAAACGGTGACACCGGCTGGAACCTCGAAGTTTACTTCGTGGCTATAGCCAAGCGAGAGCTTCAGATTGGTGCCATTCATCGCTGCGCGATAACCAACACCCTGAATTTCAAGCTCTTTCTTGAAGCCAGTAGAGACGCCAACCACCAGGTTTTCGACCATCGAACGGGCCATGCCCCACTGCTGACGCGCACGCTTGGAAGTCCCACGAGGAGAGACCTTTACGGCACCCTCTTCGATGGTCAGCGTTACATCGTCGGTCGCAGTGAAGCTGCGGGTGCCTTTCGGCCCCTTTACTTCGACGGTTTGACCGGAAATCGAAGCCGTTACGCCCGTGACCAGAGTTACGGGCTTTTTGCCAATACGAGACATACCACCCTCCTCAGAACACGGTGCAAAGCACTTCGCCGCCAACATTGGCTGCGCGCGCATTTGCATCTGACATGACGCCCTTAGGCGTCGACACGATGGAGATACCAAGGCCGTTGCGGACCGATGGAATTTCCTTGACCGACATGTACACACGACGGCCGGGCTTGGAGACGCGCTTTACTTCGCGGATCACAGGCACGCCTTCAAAGTACTTGAGGCTGATCACCAGCTCGCCCTGACCGTTGTCGGTCGTGGCGCGCTCGAAACCGCGGATGTAGCCTTCGCTTGCGAGAACTTCCAGAACCCAGGCGCGCAGCTTCGAGGCAGGTGTCGACACAGTCGACTTGCCGCGCATTTGTGCGTTCCGGATGCGTGTAAGCATATCGCCGATAGGATCGTTCATCATCATTTTAGAACCTCCTTACCAGCTCGACTTAACCATGCCCGGGATCTGACCAAAGGAGGCCAGTTCACGAAGCATGATCCGCGAGAGTTTGAGCTTGCGATAGAACGCATGCGGACGGCCGGTCAGCTGGCAACGGTTGTGCAAGCGTACGGCGGACGAGTTACGGGGCATCTCTGCCAGTTTGATGGTCGCTTTAAAGCGCTCTTCAACGGGCTTCGACTGGTCTTTGATCACCGCATTCAGTGCGGCGCGCTTGGTCGCGTGCTGTTGCACGAGCTTTGCGCGCTTTACTTCGCGGTTCACCATGGATTTTTTTGCCATTGTCAGGTTCCTCGCGCGATTACGACGTGAAGGGCATGTTGAAAAGCTTCAACAGGCTCTTTGCTTCGGCATCGGTTTTGGCGGTGGTGCAGATGATGATGTCCATACCGTGAGTGTCTTCGACTTTGTCGAATTCAATCTCGGGGAACACGAGCTGTTCTTTCAGGCCCATAGCATAGTTGCCACGGCCATCGAACGAAGTCGGCTTCAGGCCGCGGAAGTCGCGGACGCGAGGCAGAGCGATCGTGATCAGACGGTCAAGGAATTCATACATCCGGTCGCCACGAAGGGTAACCTTGCAGCCGAGCGGCATCTCTTCACGGACGCGGAAGCCAGCGATGGACTTCTTAGCCATGGTGATGACAGCCTTCTGACCAGCAATAGCGGTCATCTCTTCTGCGGCTTTCTTGACTTTCTTGGTGTCCTTGACGGCATCACCAACACCCATGTTCAGCACGATTTTGTCGAGCTTTGGGATCTGCATGTCGTTCTTATAGCCATGTTCGGCTTTCATAAGAGCGCGCAGTTTGGTGATGTATTCCGCTTTCAAACGCGGGGTGTATTGAGCTTGATCAAGCATCAGATCGCCTCCCCAGTTGTCTTAGCGAAACGGACTTTCTTGTCGCCTTCCATACGGAAGCCAACGCGCGTTGCTTTGCCGTTCTTGTCCAACAAGGACAGGTTCGACAAATCGATTGGCATTGCCTTGGCAAGACGGCCACCCTGCGAAGTCTGGCTTTGCTTGGTGTGACGGATTGCCATATTGGCGCCCTCGACGATGGCTTTGTTGGCCGAAGGGTTCACGGACGAAATCTCGCCCTTAGAGCCCTTGTCCTTGCCAGTCAGGATGACGACGGTATCGCCTTTTTTAAGCTTCGCAGCCATCAGAGCACCTCCGGAGCCAACGAGATGATTTTCATGAAGTTCTTGGCGCGAAGTTCGCGCACAACTGGCCCGAAGATACGCGTGCCAACGGGTTCACCCTGGTTGTTCAGGATGACAGCGGCATTGCGGTCAAAACGGATAGCTGTGCCGTCTTCACGGCGAACTTCTTTGGCTGTGCGAACAACAACGGCCTTACGGACGTCGCCTTTTTTAACACGGCCTTTAGGAATTGCTTCCTTGACGGACACCACGATGATGTCGCCAACGGATGCATAACGACGGTGCGAACCGCCGAGAACCTTGATGCACTGTACTCGGCGAGCGCCGGAGTTATCAGCAACATCCAGGTTGGTCTGCATCTGGATCATTTAGGTTTCTCCCGACCTTTGGGGCTCATTCCCCAGGGTTTCGTTCAGATCTGAAAAGCGATCGCGGCTTACGCCTCGACGACCACAGTCCAGCGTTTGGTTTTGGAAATTGGAGCGCATTCTTCAATACGAACCGAATCGCCGGTCTTGTACTTGTTCAGCTCGTCGTGAGCGCGATATTTCTTCGACTTACGGACGGTCTTTTGCAGCAACGGGTGCTTAAAGCGGCGTTCCACCAGAACGGTGATGGTCTGCTCGTTCTTGTCAGAAGTCACAACGCCTTGCAGGATACGTTTAGGCATGGTGCGCTCCTTAGTTCGCAGCCGCTTGCGCGGCTTTCTGGTTCAACACGGTCAGAACACGCGCAGCGTCACGACGGACAGCACGCATACGGGCGGTGTTTTCAAGCTGGTTGGTGGCTGCTTGGAAGCGCAGGTTGAAGGCTTCCTTTTTCAGCGAAACCAAAGTCTCGCGCAGCTGTTCGGGCGTTTGGCCCAAAAGTTCCTTGGCGTTCATGCGCCTCTTCCTTTTCGTTCACCAGACGGCCCCGAGGGTAACCGTTGACCTAGTGGATCAATATAAAACCACCGATTCCGAGTCGCCTCGGAGCCGTGGATGGGTGCGTATAGGCTTTGGGGGGTGGGATGGCAAGCGCGAAGTTCCAAGAAATAAGGCCGCCTCGTTTGCCGGCCCCGCCAAGATGCCTTTTGGTTAACACACAGCTCGCAACAAAAAGCCCCCACCGTTTCCGATGGGGGCGATTTCAGCGTAGGGTGGGGTTACACCCCACCACTTACCAATCTTCTTTGGCCACGATGCGGGTCATCACTGGAAGCTTGTTTGCGCCAAGGCGCAGGGCTTCGCGGGCGATGATTTCCGAAACGCCGTCGATTTCGAACATGATACGGCCGGGTTTGACGCGGGCTGCCCAATAGTCGGTGGAGCCTTTACCTTTACCCATACGCACTTCTGTTGGCTTCGACGAGACCGGAGTATCCGGGAAAATCCGGATCCAGACACGGCCTTGACGTTTCATGTGACGGGTGATCGCGCGGCGAGCCGCTTCGATCTGACGAGCCGTCACACGCTCTGGTTCAGTCGCTTTCAGCGCAAAGGAGCCGAAGTTCAGCAAAAAGCCGCCTTTGGCTTCGCCGTGGATACGGCCCTTGTGCTGCTTGCGGAACTTAGTCCGTTTTGGTTGCAACATCTTCTTCTACTCCCTTACGCGCGTTCGCGGTCGCGGCGAGGCGAACGCGGTGCTGCACCTTCTTGCGCTTCGGCAAGACGGCGATCATGGGCTTGCGGATCATGCTCGAGGATTTCGCCTTTGAAGATCCAGACCTTAACACCGATGATGCCATAAGGCGTCATGGCTTCGGACAGAGCATAGTCGATGTCAGCGCGCAGGGTGTGCAAGGGCACACGGCCTTCACGATACCATTCGGTCCGCGCGATTTCTGCACCGCCAAGACGGCCAGCAACGTTCACACGGATGCCCAGGGCCCCCATGCGCATCGCGTTCTGCACGCCACGCTTCATAGCGCGACGGAAGGAAACACGACGTTCCATTTGCTGTGCAATCGACTCGGCAACCAGCTGAGCGTCCACTTCGGGCTTACGCACTTCAACGATGTTGAGGTGCAGGTCCGACTTGGTGAAAGCCGCCAGTTTCTTACGCAGGGTTTCGATATCGGCGCCTTTTTTGCCGATGATCACGCCCGGACGTGCGGTGTGGATGGTCACGCGGCATTTTTTGTGCGGACGCTCGATGATCACGCGCGAAACGCCAGCCTGCTTGCACTCTTCATGCACGAATTCGCGCATTTTGAGGTCTTCAAGCAGAAGATTGCCGTAGTCTTTCGATTCTGCGAACCAGCGGCTGTCCCAGGTGCGGTTGACCTGAAGACGCATACCGATCGGATTTACCTTCTGACCCATTATGCAGTCTCCCCGACTTGACGGACCTTGATGGTGATCTCAGAGAACGGCTTCATGATCTTGCCGAAACGGCCGCGTGCGCGCGGACGCCCACGCTTCATCACAAGGTTCTTACCAACCCAGGCTTCGGCAACGATCAGGCTGTCGACGTCCAGGTTATGGTTGTTCTCTGCGTTCGCGATAGCCGACTGTAGGCACTTCTTGACGTCGCCAGCGATGCGGCGCTTCGAGAAGGTCAGATCGGAAAGGGCGTGCGCCACTTTCTTACCGCGGATCAGGCCAGCGACGAGGTTCAGCTTTTGTGGCGAGGTGCGGAGCATCCGCGAGATCGCCATTGCTTCGTTGTCCGCCACGCGACGGGGGTTCTTTTCCGTGCTCATGGCTTACTTCCTCTTCGCTTTCTTGTCGGCAGCATGGCCGTAGTAGGTGCGGGTCGGCGAATATTCACCGAACTTCTGACCAATCATTTCCTCGGTCACAGCGACTGGGATATGCTTTTTGCCGTTGTAAACGCCAAAGGTCAGACCGACAAACTGCGGCAGGATGGTGGAGCGACGCGACCAAATCTTGATCACTTCGTTTTTGCCCGATTCTTTCGCCTTCTCAGCTTTTTTAAAGATATAGCCGTCGACGAACGGGCCTTTCCAGATAGAACGTGCCATGGATTAGCGCCCTTTCTTCAGGTGACGCGACCGGACAATCATCTTGTCCGAAGCTTTAGCCTTGCGGGTGCGATTGCCCTTAGTGCCCTTACCCCAAGGCGTCACTGGGTGACGACCACCCGAGGTCCGGCCTTCACCACCACCATGTGGGTGGTCGATTGGGTTCATTGCAACACCGCGCACAGTCGGGCGAACGCCCTTGTGACGCATCCGGCCAGCTTTACCGAAGTTTTGGTTCGAGTTGTCAGGGTTCGACACAGCACCGATGGTGGCCATGCATTCCTGACGCACCAGACGCAGTTCGCCCGAGGACAAACGCAGCTGAGCATAGGCGCCATCGCGACCAACGAACTGAGCATAGGTGCCAGCAGCGCGGGCCATTTGGCCGCCCTTACCTGGCTTCATCTCGACGTTGTGCACGATCGTACCAATCGGCATGCCCGAGAAAGGCATAGCGTTGCCCGGCTTGACGTCGGTCTTGGCGCCAGCGATCACGCTGTCACCCACGGCCAAACGCTGCGGTGCAAGGATGTACGAGAGTTCGCCATCGGCATAACGCACGAGGGCGATGAACGCGGTGCGGTTCGGATCGTATTCGATCCGCTCGACGACCGCGGCAATGTTAAACTTTGTGCGCTTGAAATCGACCACACGGTAGAGACGCTTGGCGCCCCCGCCCTTGTGCCACATAGTGATACGTCCGGTGTTGTTCCGGCCACCTGTCTTGGTCAAACCCTCAGTAAGGGATTTGACCGGACGGCCTTTCCACAGCTCCGAACGGTCGATCAGAACCAACCCGCGTTGGCCAGGCGTCGTCGGCTTATACGACTTAAGTGCCATGCTTTCTGTCTTCCGTCAGCTAGCGGGCCTGCAATTTGGCAGACCCATGGTTATAGGGCTCCGTAGATCCCCGAGGACGCTTTTGCAGGGTTGGACCCTAAAAAAGCGGATTCTTCAAAAACCACACGGCCTCGGAAGAACCGAGGCCGTGGGATTCGATGCCCAATATCAGAGGCCGGTGGAAACGTCGATAGTGTTTCCAGCTTCCAGCGTCACATAGGCTTTCTTCTTGTCACTGCGCTCGCCGGCGCGGCCACGGAACTTTTTCGCCTTACCCTTGGTGATGGTGGTGTTAACCGCCTTCACCTTGACGCCGAAGACAGCTTCCACTGCTTCTTTGACCTGGGGCTTGGTTGCGTCCATAGCGACTTGAAACACCACCACGTTATGCTCCGAAGCCAAGGTGGCTTTTTCGGTGATAACCGGCTTTTTGATCAGGTCGTAGTGTTCTGGTTTAACGCTCATTTCAGACGAGCCTCCAAAGCTTCGACACCTGCTTTGGTGATCACCAGGGTGTCACGCTTCAGGATGTCATAGACGTTTGCGCCCATGGTTGGCAGAACGTCCACGCCTTCGATGTTGCGAGCAGCCAGCGCGAAGTTCGCGTCAACCGTTGCACCGTCGATGATGAGAACGCGCTTCCAGCCCAATTCCGACACATGCTTTGCAAGCGTTGCGGTCTTGACTTCAGCCATAGTGGCTGCATCCAAGATCACCAACTCGCCTGCGCGGGCCTTTGCGGACAAAGCGTGACGCAGACCCAGAGCGCGGAATTTCTTCGGCAGATCATGAGCGTGCGAACGCGGGGTCGGGCCCTTAACAACGCCACCGTGACGGAAGATCGGAGCCTTCTTGGAACCGTGACGAGCGCCGCCGGTGCCTTTTTGCTTGTAGATCTTCTTGGTCGAATAGGAGACTTCTGCGCGGGTCAGAACCGAGTGGGTTCCAGCCTGAGCGCGGGCGCGCTGCCAACGAACGACACGGTGCAGAACGTCTGCACGCGGGTCGAGGCCGAACAGAGCTTCGTCAAGGTCGATGGAACCGGCTTTGCCGCCATCAAGTTTGATCACGTCAAGTTTCATGCTTCACCCCCTTCAACTGCAACATCTGCAGCCGGAGCAGCCTGTGCGGCCATACGGATGCCAGCAGGCAATGGAATACCAGCAGGAGCTGCTTTCTTCACAGCGTCCTTGATGGTGACCCAACCGCCTTTGGAGCCTGGAACGGCGCCTTTGATCATCAGGATGCCACGCTCGGAGTCAGTGCGGACCACTTGCAGGTTCTGCGTGGTGGTGCGAACTGCGCCCATGTGGCCAGCCATTTTCTTACCCTTGAAAACCTTACCTGGGTCTTGGCATTGGCCGGTCGAACCGTGCGAACGGTGCGAAACCGAAACACCGTGCGACGCGCGCAAACCGCCAAAGTTGTGCCGCTTCATAGCACCCTGGAAGCCTTTACCGATCGAGGTACCGGCGATGTCGACGAACTGGCCTTCAAGATAGTGGCCAGCGGTGATTTCCGCGCCCACTTCGATCAGGTTTGCTGCCGATACGCGGAATTCCACGATCTTACGCTTGGGTTCGACATTTGCTTTGGCAAAGTGGCCACGCATTGCTGCGGTGGTCCGCTTGGCCTTGGCAGCGCCTGCACCCAGCTGAACGGCAGTGTAGCCATCCTTCTCGGCGGTGCGCTGTGCCACAACCTGCAGATTGTCGAGTTGAAGAACGGTCACAGGAACCTGTGTGCCGTTCTCGAGGAACAACCGGGTCATGCCCAGTTTCTTTGCAATAACGCCAGAGCGCATAATCTGATGCCCCCTTATACTTTGATTTCGACGTCAACGCCCGCAGCGAGGTCGAGCTTCATCAGCGCGTCCACGGTCTGGGGGGTTGGATCGACGATATCAAGAAGACGCTTGTGCGTGCGGATTTCCCACTGGTCGCGCGACTTTTTGTCGATGTGCGGACCACGGAGAACCGTGAATTTCTCGATTTTGTTCGGCAGTGGAATCGGACCGCGCACAGTGGCGCCAGTGCGCTTCGCGGTGCTTACGATTTCCTGCGTGCTGGCATCCAGAACGCGGTAATCGAAGGCTTTCAACCGAATGCGAATGGTTTGACCTTGCATTTGTTCTTCCTTCTGAACGTAGACGGGGCAACATGCCCGGCCCATAGGTTCAATTGTGAATTCGTAGAAGGCGCGCCCTGTTGGGGGCGCGCCGCTGTGCCTTATAGCGTCAAACCGCCTTTGGAAAGGCGATTCGCTGCTTTTACTTGATGATTTTCGAAACCACGCCAGCGCCGACGGTGCGGCCGCCTTC